>JAVBNW010000011.1:0-21073 GCA_031551255.1 Eubacteriales bacterium
TCCGTTAATTCGATTTGATCTGTCAAACAGATATGCATTGGTATACCGCGCCGTTCTGGTGTGGATATTTGAAAGCCAAGTTCTTCATATAATGATTCCTGTCCACGCCAAACTCTTATGTCAACTTGTATCCCAAAGCCCGGCTTCAACTTTCCACGCAAAAAATCCAGGGTGCGGGTAACCAGCTCATTCTCAACGCCTTGTGTTCTATATTCAGGGTTTAGTATGTCGAATATGTTTGCTCCGCCGCCGCCGTCCCATAGTAATCGAGCCATGCCAATCGCCTTATTCTCATCATAAGCTGCGACTATCAATGTGCTCCCTTCAAGTTCTGCTTGCAACTGCTCTGGATTATTTTGCCTAAATCCCATTGATTTGCGGATAGCATTAACCTCATCAACACTTATTACGTTTTTATAGGTAATGTCCATTGGCTACCTCCATCGTATATTATATAAACACTCTGTACCGCCAGAAGTTTTGAACCAGCATAGCACAGAAAGCGGCTCCGCACAAGTTTTCCTTATTCTAACTTGATATCAACCCATTTTGTTAGCATGAATATTTTGGCACCATAAGGAAAAAGTTGCCTATCGAGCCAACTCCATCGTTCAACCTGCCGCCCGGCATCGTGAGCGTATGATCCCGTCCACCCACGGTAAGTCATCCTTTCGCATGGTGTACATACATTTTCGGCGCATTCGCTCGTTTGCCCTGCTTTGCGGGAAGAACGCGCGCCTTTGTGCTATACTTGCGGTATCGCCGATAACAAGGGGGCATGCACATGAACCGCCGCGATGCCGTACTAAGAGCGCTGCGCCACGAGGACGCGCGCCCCGTTCCGTATCAACTGAGCCTTACCGAAGAGCTGGAGCGGCGCATCGTCGCCAAAACCGGCGATCCTTCCTTTGTGGCGCACACGGGCAACTATTTGGCCGAGGCGCGCAACGAGAGCTTTACGACGCTTTCCCCCACCTGCTTTCGCGATCAGTTCGGCGTGCCGTGGGATCGGCGGCAGGAGGGCGATTTCGGCATCGTGGCCGAATACCCGCTCAAGGAGCCGGCGCTTGGAGACTATCGCTTTCCGGAGCCGGACGCCGCGCTGATCAGAAAAAAGTGCGAGGAACTCGTCGCCCGGCGCGATTTGTTTACGATGTATACGATCGGCTTTTCGCTGTTTGAAAGGGCGTGGTCGCTGCGCTCGATGGAGGGCGTGCTGACCGATATGCTGCTCGAGCCGGATTTTCTTTGCGATCTTCTCGATCGCATCGTGCGCTACAACCTTGCGGTCGTGGACATCGCGGCCGAATACCCGATCGACTGCATCTTCTTCGGCGACGACTGGGGCCAGCAAAACGGGCTGATCATGGGCGAAAAGCACTGGAGGCGCTTTTTCCGGCCCAGGCTCGAGGCCATGTATGCGCACGTCAAGGCAAAAGGGATGTTCGTAGCGCAGCATTCGTGCGGCGATTGCCGATCGATCTTTGGAGACCTTGTGGATATCGGCATGGACATCTACAACACGTTCCAGCCCGAGGTATACGATATCGTGGATTTCAAAAACCGTTTCGGGAACAAGGTAACGTTTTACGGCGGCATCAGCACGCAGAGGCTCCTTCCGTTTGCTACGCCCGACGAAGTGCGCAAAGAGACGCGGCGCATCCTCTCCATTCTTGGCCGGGATGGCGGCTACATCCTCGCGCCGACGCACGCAATGAGCCCGGATATCCCCACCGAAAACGTGATGGCGTTTCTTGACGTGGCGCAAAACCAGTAGAATTTAGATGCGGTAAGGAGATTGACGATGCCTGACGAAAGAGCCGTTCGAGAGTATTGGAAGAACTTTTTAGCCCAAACCGGCCGGTCCCCGGACTTACGGTATTGCTTTTGCGGGTATATGGGGCCGACGCGGCAGATCGCCGACGAACTATTGTCCCTGATCCTATCGGGAAAAAAAACGGCGACGACCTCGTGCTTGCCCAGCTATCGGGCGGCCGGCGAGCCGATTCCCAAGGCGGGTTCGCTGAGCGTGATCACCGATTGGGAGGGAAACCCCGGGTGCGTCATCGAGAATACAAATGTGACCGTTTTGCCCTTTTGCGAAATGACGTTCGATGTGTGCAAAAGGGAAGGGGAGGATGGCGATCTCGCGTCCTGGCAGGCCACACATTTTGCGATCTTTGCCCAAGAAGGCGAAGAGCTTGGCTATACGTTTACGCAGGATACGCCGATCGTGTTTGAGGATTTTAAGGTGATCTATCCATAGTCTAGTGTTCTAACTGTGTCAGATCACTAGGCCTATGCACGGGGTGGCTTTGCCGGGGCGCGTTCCTATTCTTGGAAAGCGATGATGAACTCGAGAAAATGCGACGAAAGCCTCCGGCAGTCGGCTTTTTGACAAAGCTGCGCAAAATCTTTCCCGAGAATGCCTGTATATAGGCATTCTCAAATGGGGATTCCAAAGGGCATCATGCCCTTTGGTCGCCGAAGGCCCTCGTCGTTCATTATTCACGCTCACCTTGAGGCGGCGATGGCTCCTTTGCGGCCTGCGCGTCGCGCGCGCGCACATAGCGCCTGTGCTCGATCGGCGTGCCTTCCTTGGGCGCGGTCACCATTTCCACGGCCCCGGCAAGCGCCCTTACCTTATCTTTAAGAATAGGTTGCAGGCACGCGGGAATATGCTCGCCGTGATACCGGTGCAGCGCAACGCATTCCCGGCAGCTTCCATGCCACTCGCACAGCGTGTTTTGGCAGGTGCAGCGGGTGTTGTCAGGGTCCTTCATCAATTCCCGGTTTTGGAGCACAAGCTCGTAGTATTCTTCCTGCGATCTCATGGATATCCCCGCCTTTCTACCGTGCGCCTGCGCGTGGAACGATCCGCGCGTAGGCGATTTTTTTGCGGTTCCAGGTGTAGGTGCAATACAGGCTGCCACTTTCGAAGATGACAGCCGGGTAGGAAAACTCGCCCTCGCCCTCCTCCAGCCTGAACGCCTCGGAAAAATTTTCGCCGTTATCGCAGGATATCAGAAGCGAGAGAGGACTTCGCTTGCCCCAGTTCTTCGCGACAGGATTGCACAGAAGGCAGATTTCGCCGCCGGGAAGGCGGACAAGATCGACGCCGGAATTGTTGTTGGGAACATTCGCCTTGTACGCGCGTTGAAACGTTCGCCCGTAATCGGACGAATCGGCGCGGTACAGGAAGCCCTCGCTCGAGCGCATCAGCAGGTGGACGTGGCCGTCCCCGCTCTCCCAGATCGTGGGTTGGATCAGCCCGCGGCCGCGAAAGTCTCCGCCCAAAAAGGGCTCGCCCCGCTCCGCCGCGCGCAAATACGCCGCGTGCTCATCGGAAAGAAACAGCTCGCTGCTCGAGGAAAACGTCTCGCCGCCATCGGTCGACCGGTCGGCAAACGCGCGCCACGTATGTAGCTCGCGCGATGCGGGGGCGAGCAAGGAGCCGTCGGAAAGCCTAAGCATCTTGTTTTTTACAGGCCCGCGGCCGCCCTCGTCGCCGGGCGCGAGCTCCCGGAACGGCTCCCACGACGCGCCGCAATCGAGCGAACGGATTACCCTCGTATGCCATATGGAGCAGTCCATGCCCGCCTTGTAGTACAGGGAAACCGCGCCGCCCTGCGCATAAAGCACGGGGTTCCAGTGGGGAAGCCCTTCCTCCGACGCGGTCAGTGCGGGGCTCGACCAAATACCGTCCGGACTTCTTCGGGCGAACCATATGCCCACGTCCCCCGCGCCTTCGGCGGAGCCCGCAAACCACGCGGCCAGCAAAAAGTCCCCCGCGCATGCCAGCGTGGAAGCGTGGCAGGATGGAGCCGGCGGGTTTTCATCGAACAGAAAGCCCCGCTCCTGCACATCAAACGTCATGATGGCCTCTCCTTTACTATGACTTACCGCTATTGCATCACCCGGCAGTCGTCGCCGAGGATCAGGATGACGCTTTCGCCCGTCAATTCGATATGCGGGCAGCCGGCCGTGTCGATCGGCCCGCACTTTGTGCCGACCTCCTTATGCACGGCCAGCGTGCAGTTGATGTACCCAAGGTTGCCCGGCAGGTTTTGCGCGGCGATCACGCTCCCCGCGCTGACGCCGACGTACACGCCGCCTTTATCGATAAACTCCTTAAGCGTTTGGCGAAACTGCGTGTCGTTGATGCGCCCGAGCAAATACTTAGGATCGCCGCCGGTGAAATAGGCAAAGTCGTACGCGCCAAGCTCGGCGGGCGTCATGTTGCGGTGAAGGTCGAACACGGCGATGTGCTCGGGCAAAACGCCCGCTGCGAGAAGATCGTTCATGCACTTGGGCAGCACAGCGATCGCGTCCGGGTCGATGGCTGCCGTGGGTATGAATAGAGCGCGCAATTCCCCGGGCTTTTTGTTTAAGAGCCCATGAAAGATCTCCATAATGCGTCGGTTTTCAAAGCCCGAGGACGTAAGCAGAATTTTTCGCATCGGCAGTTCCCCCTATCGTTATTTGGGTGTCCCGCCCGATGGTATCATATCAAACAGGACATCTTAGCCGTCCTGTTTGATATCGTCATTTTTCTTCGGCGGAAGGCTCACGGGGGGCACGCGCGCCGTATAGCGCTCGTACAGCCGCGCGGCAATAGCCTGAAACTCGTCGCGGGTTTCCGGAGGGGCCAGAACCTCCGCTCGATCCCCAAAGCCGAGCACAAAGCCGTACGCATAGTCCTTATTGCCGTACGTCAGCGTAAAGAGCAAACCTGCGTCCGTCTCCCGGTAGCAATCGGGCCCGTATTCCTCGATCAGCCGGAAGCGCGCGCTCTTGTCAAACAGCACCTGCATGCTGTAGGGCTCCTCGTACTGGCCCGCATGCGCAAGCGCGCCTTCGGGGATTTCCCGCGGGGAGAACGCGCTATCCGTAATGCCCGGGCCCCACAGGCGGTCGAGCTTGAACAGCCGAAAATCCTGCCGCTCCAGGCAAAAGCCGTACACGTACCAAGCGCCATACTTAAACAGAACACAGTATGGCTCGATTTCCCGCCTGGAATCGCCGGAGGGGCCGTAGTAATCGAACGCAACGGTCCTATACCCGGCTATCGCCTCCTGGAGACGGGCAATCTTTCCCGAAAGGCTGGCCTTGTGCTCGGAGGTCAAATCGATGAGGATATGGTCGGCGATGGAAAACCTGTCCGGCCCGCCCGGCGCAAGCTTTTGCCAAAGCTCGCGCGAGCGGGGATCCGCGGCGACGGAATCGGCGCTCTTGAGCCCGATGAGAAGGCTTCGAAGCTCTTCGTGCGTCAGCACATCCCTGTGGATGGCATATCCTTCGGCGATGGCGATACCGCCGCCCGCCCCTTGGGTGGTGACGACCGGAATCCCCGCGCGGCACAGCGCGTCGATATCCCGGAGGATGGTCTTGCGGGATACTTCGAACCGCTCGGCCAAAAGCGGCGCGGTAGTTTTTTCCCGCCGCAGCAGAACGGTTAAAATGCCTATCAAGCGGTCGATCTTCATGGCGAAACCATCCGGCTAGCCCGCATCCTGCCGGATGGCGAGCCGCTCATTCACGTCTTTTTTCAGCAGCTTATACGCCGAAGCGGTCGCAGGCACGCCGATGAGCATGCCAACGATGCCTCCCAGCCCGCCGAACACGACCACCGCGGCCAGCACCCAAAGGCCCGGCAACCCTATGGACGTGCCGACCACCTTCGGGTAGATCAGATTGCCCTCAAGCTGCTGGAGAACCACGATAAACACGAGAAATAAAAGGGCCTTGACGGGATCCACCATCAGGATCAAAAACGCGCCTACCGCGGCGCCCAAATACGCACCGGCCATCGGAATCAGCGCGGTTAGGCCGATAAACGCGCCGATCATCAGCGCATACGGAAACCGAAACGCCCACATGCCCAGCGCGCACAATACCCCCAGGATCGCCGCCTCGACGCACTGTCCGGCGATGAATGCCGAAAAAGTTTCGTTCGCGGTACGCGCGGCGGCGAGAACCTTTTCCTGCAATCCGGGCCGAAGGTACGCCTTCATTAGGCGGCGCACGCTGCCCAAGAGCCTTTCCTTGCCCGACAGCAGAAACATCGCGAAGATAAACGCGAGCACGAAGTTCACCACCCCGCCCGCAAACGCGCCGGCCGTGGCAACCGTGGAGGATAAAAGGCTCCCCACGCCGTTGGTGAGCACGCTCGCGGCCTTTTGAAGGGTATTGGCCCAGTCGATTTGAAGCGATTCCACCGCTGAGGCCAGCGACGGAAAGCGGTCGGCGTTGAGCAAAAAGTAGTTCTTTATACCGATCGCGGCATCCTGCGCAGCCTTGGCCAGCACCGAAGCGGTGTTGACGAGCTCGGGCAGCACCAAGCCCATAACCAGCGCAAGCACCCCCAGCACCAGCGCGACGGACAGCGCAATGCATGCGGGCCTGCGCGTCGCGGCAACGATCTTTTTGCCGGAGCGGGGAAAGTAATGCTTTTCGAGCTTTACAAGCAGGATGTTCAGAATATAGGCGATTGCGCCGCCCAGCGCTAACGGAAAGGCCACCTTCCACAGCACGCCCAGTGCGCCCAGGATGTTCTCGAAGTAGACGATCGCAAGGGCCGCCGCCGATACGCCGAGCAGCGCCCCGATCGCCCGCCTTTTGCGGTTTTTATCCATGCTATTCCTCCTGTGCGGGCACATGCTCCGCCTCAGGCAAAATACCCGGCTTCGGCACGGGCGTTTCCGCCGAACCGAGCAACCGAGCGAAGAGGGTATACACGTACGAAATGCCGATCAGCGCCCCGCCGAACACGAAGTACGAGAGAATCCTCTGCCAGCTCTTGAGCATCGCAAGATCCATAAGAAAAAGCTTGCCCACCGCCGCCAGCGCGAGCACGAGGCCGAACACCCGCATCGCCTTGTATCTTTGCAGAAAACCTATGATCACCCACGCGAGCGCGACGGCCAGGTAGAAAAAGCTCAGCCCCATGGAGTTGAACGTGGCGCCGTACTGCACGATCGACGTCTGCGTGACCAATGCGATCAGCGCCGCCGACGGAACGATCACCTGCCACTGCGCGCCGGCGCCCCAGGCCTTTGCGGCGTCGCGGCACGCATCCACGAGGCTTAACAGCGTCAGCGCGAGCAACACAAAGGCGATGGGGCCGCTGCCGGGCACATAATATACCTGAAACTTTTGCGCGCCGACGATCAGGCAGCCCAGAACGCCCAGCCCGGCGGCGACCAGCGAGTAAACGCGCGTAACCCCCGAGCGCACGCGCGGAATGTGGCGCACGGCTGCGGCGTATAAAAGAGACACGCAGGACGCAAACAGAACGATCTGCATAAAGCGCGCCGGCCCCGCGCCGCCCGCCGCCAGAAGGTGCAGACGGAAAAAGCGATCCGGCACAAAGGAACACAGGTACATAAGATACGCGAAAACCTCGGCCAGCGACGCGTACACAAAGCCGCGCCCCGCCGCGCGCCTGCCGCCCGGGGCCTTATCCGGCCGAAAGCCGCACACAAACAGATGCGTAAGCGCGAGCGCCGCAAGGGCAAGCGTCACCGCGGAGAACTTCCATACAAACAGCTCTCCGCCCGGTGCATCCGCCGCGAGAAACCGCAGCGCGCATACGCCCAGCAGCACATAGCCTGCGCGCTCATACCACTTGCGCCTGGCGAGGATGCCGTACAGCGCGAGCGCGAGGCCTTCGGCAAGCCACGCAAGCCCGAACCATGTTGCGTGAAACTGCATGGGCACGAATAGCGCCAAAAAGAGCAACGCCAATGAGTAAAACAGCACCGCACCTTCGCGCTTGTCGCCGGTGCGGCGTCCAAACACCAGCGCCAGCGTGTAAAACAGCGCGGCGTAAAACAGCGCAAGCAGGCCGGTGGCCTTGGGCGCATCCTTGCTCAGCAGTACGAACATGAATATGCAGTGATACGCGGCGTTGAGCAGCATCAGCACAAATCCGTCGGCGGACATAGGCGTGCGCGCACGCAATGGACGGATAAGGGACATGGCCGCATACAGCGCGAACGTCAGCGCCAGATACGCAATGCGCACCGCCGCGGCCGTCGTAAAGTTATAAATTGTGGGCAATATTCCAAGCGTCAGAATCGTAGCCACCGCGTACAGCCCAAACGAGGTGAACGTGAGCGCCACCCAGCGGCGACGGGTGGCCATGAGCAGCGTAAACACGTTCAGCAGCAAAAGATATACAAGCGCCGCATACAGCATGCCGCCGGTGTCGACTGCAATCAAGGGCAGGTTGCCCCCCACCACCGCAAAGATCGCGATCAGCTGCGAATCCCTCCGGATCGCCAACAGGAACGCAAGCGCTGTGATGCACACGCACAGCACCAACGCCAGCGGCGTGGAGACGATGTGAAGCGCAAAGTAGGAAACCGCCGCGGCGCTGTATAAAATAGCGATGCCTCCGGCGCTCATGCCCAGGGAGAACGGGTTCTTTTTATCCTTGCGGCCCATCAGCTCGCCCGCGAGCAGGAACACAAGCCCGAGCCCAAACGCGCAGACGCCCTTGAGTACGTCGGATTTTAATAGGTTGACATAGGTATATTGCAGCCCGAAAATTACGCCGAGCAGCAGAATCAGCAGCCCTATCACCTGCACGACCCGCTGGCCCACCATCATTTCGGCGCGGCCCTGTTTCGTGGGGCGCGGCGGAGGCAGCGGCAGGTTGCCAAGCGCCTGATAGCCCTGCTCAAACGATGCGCTTTCCTCAGCCCTGACATCCGCGGCGATGAGCCGCTCGCGCTCAAACTGCGCGGCGATCTGCCCGTCCAGCTCATCTACGCGCGCCATCAGCGCGCGAGAGGCGTCGTCCGCCCGGCTCTGAAGCTTTAGGCGCAGTTCGCCTATCCGCGCCCGACAATCCGCCTCGCGCTTGCTCAAAATATCGGCGTTTTTGCGCATTTCCTCGCCGAAATAAAGCTCTGTGCGGGCTCTGGCCGCTCTCACCGTGGAAGCCCGCTCGGCGCGCATCTGCTCGCGCAGCTGGGCGTCGAGCATCTCCACGCCTTTTTGCAATTGTCCGATCCTAAGGCCCGCATTGTTAAGTTCGATTTCGCGCGTGCCTGCGAGCGCGCGGAGGCTTCTAAGCTCGGCCTCGATGTCGGATTGCTCCAGGGCCGTCACCGCATCCTTAAGCACTGTAAGCTCCTGGGCCTGCCGCTGCGCTAAGGCGCGCAGCGCCTCGATGGTATCCATAGGGGCACCCCCATTCCAACGCCCGGAGTGGGCGAAAGCGTGCTGCCAGTATACACCATGGAAAAGACTGTGACAAACCGATGCGCTACCGCATCGATAATATGCCCTGCGTCACCAGCCCCGCAAGAGCCGTAATCAATAAAAACACCGACACGACTGCCAGGATGATCAAGGAGATTCGAAGGGCCGCGCTCTTCTTGCGCCTAAACCTGGGAAGGCGAGATAGGTAGAACCGCGCGGCGTTCATGGCCGCCTGATCGCCCTGGAAGGCCGAAAAGGGGATGAAGAACATAAAATTTTCCGAAGGATAGATCTGAAACGTTTCGTACTTTTCGAGCCACGCGTGCAGCTCATCCCAGCGGTAGCGCGAATCGCCGTTCTCCGAATGGGCCTCAAAGCCTTCGGGGCCGAGGATATACGTCTGCTCTTTTTGAATGGCCACATTGCTTAGGTACTGCCGCGCCCAGCTTTTTTTAAGCCTGCGGGGGCCTAGCGCCATGAAAAACGCGAGGATCAGCATGGCGGCGCAGGGAAGTAGCCAGTCGGCGGGCCCGTCGATCCCGAGTCTGTTCACCAGCAGCATAAGCGTGAACGCCGATACAAAAGTCGTCAAAATCCAATAGGCCTTTCGCGTGCGCTTCCACATAAAGTCGCAATACTCTCCTTGGGTATGCCGCACTTTTACGACGACAGCGTTTTCATCCATGCCCCTCAGCCCTTTCCCGTTTCCGGCGCGCTCGCCTTTGTGATGGCGGCGAGCGCCTGCGTTACGGTTTCGACGCCGTGAAGCGCAAGTCCTTGCGGCGCTTTGATCCCGCGCAGGTTGCCGCGCGGCAACACGCATGCGGAAAAGCCCATGCGCGCGCATTCGCTCAGACGCCGCTCGATCTGCGATACCGCGCGCACCTCGCCGGTCAGGCCCACCTCGCCGATCACCACCCAATCCCCGGGCATCGCGCGGCCGCGCACCGAAGAATACACCGCCGCGATGAGCGGAAGATCGGCGGCGGGCTCGTCCAGCGCCAACCCGCCGGCGACGTTGATGTAGGCATCTTGGTTGTACAACGGAATGCCCGCGCGCTTTTCCAGCACCGCCAGCAAAAGGGCCACGCGGTTGTAGTCGAATCCGTAGGCCTGCCTGCGCGGGTTGGCGGCGTTGGTGGGGCTGATGAGCGCTTGAAGATCGCACAGTACCGGCCGCGATCCCTCTATCGCGCATGCGACCGCCGAACCCGGCTCGCCCTGCCGCCTGCCCGAAAGCAGAAATTCGGAGGGGTTGGGCACCTCGCGCATGCCGTCAGAGCGCATTTCAAAGATGCCGATTTCGTTGATGGAGCCAAATCGGTTCTTCGCCGCGCGCAAAATCCTGTATTGCTGGTGGCGGTCGCCCTCGAAATACAAAACCGCGTCCACCATGTGCTCGAGCACCTTAGGCCCGGCAAGCGATCCCTCCTTGGTGACGTGCCCTACCAAAAACACCGAGCAGCCGCTCTGCTTGGCCAGCAGCATCAGCGCCGACGCGCACTCGCGCACTTGGGATACCGAGCCCGCGGCCGAATGCATCTGAGAACGGTATACCGTTTGAATGGAATCGACCACCATGCAATCGGGCTGGATGGCCGCGCATTGCGCGAGGATCTGGGCGATATCGGTTTCGGCCAGCACGCGCAGCTCGCCGCGCGGAACCCCCAGCCTGCGCGCGCGCATGGCGATCTGCCTGAGCGATTCTTCGCCGGTAACGTACAAAACCCGTTTCCCCTTGGAGGCGAGCAGGCCCGATGCCTGCAAGAGCAACGTAGACTTGCCCACGCCGGGGTCGCCGCCGATGAGCGTAAGCGAGCCCTCCACAACGCCGCCGCCCAGAACGCGGTCGAACTCCTCCAGCCCGATGAGGGTGCGCTCGCCCTCGGTTTCGTCGATGCCCGCCAGCAGCGGGGCGATTTTCGAAGGCTCCAAGGCGGGCACGGCAGCCGCGGGCCCGCGCGCTGCCGGCTCCGGCTCAGGCGCGCGCTCCGCCAGCGTATTCCACTCGCCGCACTCGGGGCACTTTCCAAGCCAGCGCGGCGTCTCATAGCCGCACTCGGCGCAGACATAGACCGACCTTGGGGTCTTGGCCACGAAAAAACCTCCTTTGGCGTTTTGGCCGCGCCTTATCCCCTCTCGTTCGCGATCCAGACGTCCATTTCCTCGCGGGAGGGCGCTTCAAACCTCGCCATCACCTTTTGCATAAGGCCTTCGTCCACAAAATACGCCCGCGCCCTGTTTTCGGAGACGAGCTTGTTTCTTTCTTGTATGTTTTTCATCCAATCCTCGTGTGAAACGTCGATATAATGCCATTCTATCGCGATGTTTCGCTCGGAAAAGTAGTTTGAAATCTCAACTCTCTCGCACTTTCTGAAAAAGCCGTAGTCGAAGATCACATTCGCTCCGCACGCGACGATTTCTTCGGCCTTTTTGCGCAGATATGCCTGAAGCTCCGACACGACCGTGTCGTATGTGTCGCTGTCTTCAATGCGAAGGGAAAGGCCCAGCAAGATCTCATCGGTAGACAAAACCACCGCGTCGATCTTCCTGAGCAACTGCCTTGTATACCAACTTTTTCCGCTGCAAATCTTCCCGCATATCAGGATCACTTTTCCCATGACGCATCCCGCCATATAGTCATCTTACTTCTAAGTAGCCGCTGATCAAAAGGAGAGCGGCCGGATTGCGAGGGGCTTTTGCGGCCCGCAAGGAGCCGGAGCGGGGCGTAGCCTTAAGCTATGTTGAGCGAAGAGCAACACAACAGGCCGCAAAAAGATCCGCAAAGACGCGCCACCCGAGTGAATCACTGGTTACCTAAGGAATATATACGACCTTAAGCTGATCCTTTCCTTCTTCGGCATCGGTAGACCAGACGACCCTGCGCCCGTAAGTAACCGGCTGCTTGCCGGTTTCGCCGTCCACCGTCACGCGGCCGTAGGTTTCCGATTCGTAGAAATATACCCAGATATGCCCGCCCTTGGCATACACCAGCATGTCGTCGCCAAGGCAATAGTTGGTAAGCGGCGCCTCCAACGTGCTTTCGGTGACGAGCTTAACCTCATCTCCATACTTGATGTACAGCCCGGTGATCGGCTCGTGGTTCGTGTCGATCCACGCCCACGCCCTGCCGTTCGTCAGCGGATCGTGCACGTACATGTCGGCTTTCCATACGTCGGGCTGGTAATCTTCCTCCAGCGCCAGCCGGTCGACGTTGCAGGTGTAAATTACGCTGTTTTTGCCGTCCGGGTCGCTACGATCGGGCGCGGACCAGATCACCTCGCTGCCGTGGATGTCCGGCGCGCTGACGGCATACGTCTGCTCGTAGTCCTCGATCGACTCGGTGTAGGCGGGCAGGGCGACGTTTTCTTCGGTGATCAGGTCGACCATATACAGTGTTTCGGTCTTTTCGGAATCCTGCTCGTTCCAGATGAGCCTATCGCCGGACAGGCGGAGCATGGGCATGTAGTAGCCACTCTCCTTGATCTGGCGCTCGGGGCTCTCGTCGTCCTGCGAGGAAGGGGTCGCTCCGGTGGGGGTTGCGTTCGAAGGGGTTGCGTTTGTGCGCGTGCCGGGGGTGATATCGGTGGCCTCGCCCATGGCTTCCTCGTCGATGACAGGCATCTCGCCGTCCGCAACCCCGGTGTCGTTGCGGCGTATGTAGTAGAGCTTGTTCGTGCCTTGCTGGTCGGTATCCAGCCACACAATGTAATCGGTGTTGACGTATGTTTCGTAAATCTCACCGTTCTTCACGGTCACTTTGGTGATCTGCGTCTCGTTCATTTCCTTTAAGTTAAACAGATATAGCTTAGTAAGCATTGGTTCGTTCAGCGGGCCGGTGCCCGCTGAATATACCAGCTCGTCGCCATAAATGGCCGGGCGGTTGATGTTTTTTTCGGCGGACACCACCAGGGTTGCGTCCTGACTCATATCCAGCGCGCGCGCTTCGCTGGAGCCGTCCAGCAGCAGCGTGGGCTGGGCGCTGGGCGGCGGCGTTGTTTGCGTGGGAGTGTCGGTCGTCTGGGATGCCAGGAGGCTTGCGTCCACGTCTTTGTCGATCACCACGCCGCGCACGAGAAATACAATGCCCACGATCAGTGCGCACAGCACCCCCGCGGTACCCAATACCGCCACCCAGTTGATGCGCCTTGCGCTCATCCCTCCGCCGGTCGCCATGCGATAGCGCAGCCGTGAGGATTTGCGCGAGTAGCCGTTGCGTCGTAAAGGCATGCTAAACCTCCTGCGATGGGCCTGTCCTTCATCGTCGTGCCGGGCACAATAAAGAGCGGTGTTTAGGTTCGCCGATGTCTTATAATTATATCACAATAACACACGCCGAAGAAAAGCTATATGTTCCCCGCGCGAAAAAGCCGCTACTCTATGGAAATAATTACCTATCGCGCCGGTTTCGGAGTTTGCGACGATAAGCGCTTGTTCGTTGCGTCGCGGTGACCTATAATAGTAAGACATCGCAAGCAAACCCCGGGAGGTGACCCCATGAGGCCTCGCTCCCTGCGCGTGCGAAACGCGGGCAAAAAGAAAGAGCTCTTCGTGCAAAGGCGCTCGGTCGCCTTTTTCATCTTCCTGGCGATCTCCGCGCTGGCGCTGCTCATTTCCTATACGGTGTTCGACAATTTGCGCGTGCAGGTAGACCGCGTGGACGTCTCCATCCCCACGCTCCCCAAGGCGTTGGAGGGCTTTACCATCCTTCCGATCAGCGACCTTCACAACAAGACGTTCGGCGAGGGCCAAGGCGATATCGTCAAGGCGGTGGGAACGGCCAAATTCGACGTCATTCTCTTTTTGGGCGACATGACAGATCGCTCGCGCCAGGATCCGGAGGCGTTTTACGCGCTGATCGACGCGCTCGCCCCCTCCGGAAAGCCGATGTTCTACGCAAAGGGCAATCACGACCCCGAGAGCGAAGACCTTTCCGGAGGAACATGCAAGCCCTCAGCCTATGTACAAGGCGCACTCGATCGCGGCGTCGTACTGCTCGACCGCCCGTATAAGCTCAAGGATACCGCCGACGGCGGCATATGGCTTTGGCCGACCGAGCGGCTCTGCACCGACATCGATGCGGCGATTGAAACGGCCGAGCTTAACATCGAGCGGGAAACTCTTAGGGGCGTGCCCGAGGGCGACGCAATGGCCGCTTACTACGCACAGCTGATCGAGCAATATCAGGCGGTGCTTCATGCGCGCGAGCAGATGGGGCCCGCGGATATCCACATCGCCGCCGAGCATTTTCCAATGACGCCGGCGAGGTTTGTTCTCTTACAGGATGCGGATGGGCCTTCTCCTACGCTCTCGGATGTGGATCTTTTGCTCGCGGGCCATTACCACGCGGGGCAGGTGCGTTTCCCCATGCTGGGCGCGCCCTACGTGCACGCGCCGGATCTCCCGCGCGGCGGATGGTTCCCCGCGCAGGATTCCATCGCGGGGTTGACGCGCATAGGCACCTTGCAGCAATACATCTGCCGGGGGTTGGGCGCATCCGGCCCGGCGCCGGTGAAATTCCGCCTGTTCAACACGCCGGAAATCGCGCTTGTTAAGCTTACGTCGCGCGTGGAGTAACGACCCCTAAGAAAATGGCGCCCAAACAGGCGGGCATCTCTTATGATTTTCCCGCGGCGATGTTCCGCGCGGAAAGGTTGTGCTACAATGAGCCCATACATTCACACAAAAGGAGGGCCCTCCATGAAAAAGCTCAAGATCGCCCTGATCGGCGCGGGCAACATCGCGCAATCCACCCATCTACCCGCATATGCGAAGCGCGACGACGTCGAAGTCGTGGCGGTTGCGGACTGGAACCTCGAGCGCGCGAAGGCCTGCGCCGAAAAGTTCGGCATAAAGCATGCGTTCTCTAGCGCCGAGGAGGCTTTTAAGCTTGACGATCTGGACGTTGCCGACATCTGCGTATGGAACAAATCCCACGCGCCGGTAGCGATTGCGGCCTCGGAGCGCAAGCTTCACGTGCTGTGCGAAAAGCCCATGGCCTGGGATCTTGCCGACGCGCTTAAAATGAAGGCCGCCGCGGACAGGGCGGGCAAGACGTTCATGATGGCCATGGTAAACCGCTACCGTAACGAGGTGGCGCTGCTGAAGGCGCTGGCCGCCGAGGGCAAGTTCGGGGATATCTACTACGCTAAAACGGCGATGGTGCGCCGCCGCGGAACTCCGCTGGGGTGGTTTACCGATACGCAAAAGGCCGGCGGCGGCCCGGTAATCGACATCGGGGTGCACTGCATCGACCGCACGTGGTACCTGATGGGCAGCCCAAAGCCCGTACGCGTTAGCGCGAGCACCTCCTACCGCATCGGAGACTATAAGACTAAGGGCGTAAGCCGCTGGGTGGCGCTGGACAGCGACGTTACAGCGTTTGATACCGAGGATTCCGCGTGCGGCGTCATCCACTTCGAAAACGGCGCGAGCATGCTGTTTGAGGTATCCTGGTCCATCAACCTGCCGGATGCGGACTATACCTACATCGCGGGCTCGAAGGCGGGCGCTTCGCTCTCACCGCTGGAGGTCTATTGCGAGGACGCGGGCTATCTGAGCACGAATACGCCCACGTTCCTGAAGAACGATCCCTATGAGGAAGAGATCGATCACTTCATCAAGTGCGTCAACGAGGGAAAAAAGCCAATTTCGCCGATCGAAGAAGGGGTGGAAGTCGAAAAGATGCTGATGGGCATCTACGAATCCGCCAAGCTGGGCAAGGAAGTTACGCTGTAGAAAGTTTTCCGTTGAATAGACTCTATTTGCAAGGCAAAGACCGTTCGGTATCGTGTCTAGTGAAATGACCGCTGTTTGCGGTCATTTCACTTTTTCATTGATGATAGCTTATATAGGCAATGCTCAATAAAAATATGTCGCGTTATGTCGTACAAACCCTCCTATACTTGCCCCGTAACTTGAAGGGAGGTAGTATATGAAAAGCTATGATGGATTCGACGATTGGTTTGACGGGGTAAAAGAGAGAGTGCGCACATGGAGCGAGCAGGTCAAAGCATTAGGGTCGTAGCAGTGGAACGTGGAAGCAATGGATGGGGAAAGCAGTAGCGCCTCCAGTTCATCAGAGTTGTCGGTGCGGCACCTTCCGCTTCCGGCAATAAGAGCCGGAACGGCTACCATTCGTCAGGAAGAGGGTGCGGATTGGCATCTACTATTTCTGGGCGAATTGCCGGAGTATCATATTACTAAACAGGATGCAAGTGCGCTCGGTTGGAAAAGCAAAAAAGGAAATTTAGCTGAGATCGCGTCGGGAAGCATGATTGGCGGAAGGATATAATGGAATGGCGATGACGGTAAATTGCCAAATGCATCTGAACGAATTTGGTATGAGGCAGATGTCAATTATACATATGGTTATAGAGGTGAACACATAATTTTCTATAGTGATGACGACCTGCTTTTTATTACATATGATCATTACAAGATATATATAGAAATTGCTAAATAAGGAGAGAGAAATATATGGCGGAATGGCTTGATCAAAATGAATGGGCGCACCGGGAAATCGACTTTAGCGGCTGCAAACACATCCATGACCTGTGTACATCCGCAAACTCACTGGGAAAAATCCGCATGCTAATTGGCAATAACCTTATTGTTGGCAATAAGAAAAAACGCCCTACACGTTTATTGTCGAGCCAATTTATCTTGTCAAGAATGCTTTGATGGCGTGCGCCACGGATCATACGAACAGGCGTCCTTACCCCTTGTATTAAATCAACCCATTATACCGGGAGCCTTTGATGAAAATACTTGCTGCATATCTCGAAATACTTCCTCAAAAAACCTTTTGTGCTCCACTCGCCGCCTCTGCTGGGCAAAAAAGAGCATCGGCATCATTCGGATGGATATCATGCCCGATCGCATCATTATATGTAATGTAAACTTGCCAGCGTATCATGCATCCATACATGCATACCATTAATTTTAGACATTCCATATTAATATATAGCATGTATCAGTTTAAAAATAAGTCTGATCGATTATATAGTCTTTCGCATTCGAGGCCTTCCAAGACATTCCCGCCGTAAAAGCAGGTTCTATTGCAAACAATACAGAAGCTCCCATAAACTCAGTAGTGCTATCTAAAATGGGTGGAATAGTCATTCCTAATTTTCCCGCTGCTAGGCTTGAAAAAGATGCTATGGACTCTATAAAGCCAAAGGATCCCCAAAAATCTGCCTCTCTTCCAAAATCGTCTGCCCGTGCTTCCATACTCTCCTTTGAACCCTCATAAAGCGAAATTGATGTCGCGGAAGTACCGCCATGATACCAACTGATACTGTATTCCGTGATCCCTTCAAACGGCGTATGAGCGTATAGTTTATACGGGTCGTCCCAATTAGCATATGAGGCGAGCCCGGAATTTCCTACAATATCTTTGATCCCGTCATTTACACCCACTATATAGGATCCCTTAAGCGATGAAGCCCTTTGAGGTTTAGTGACATACTGATATATATAGTAATCGTTGATCGCTGCCTGGTTGGCTGAACTCATGGAGAAACCACCGTACTTAGCAACACTATTTTGAGACGCCTATAAGCCCGGTATGAATAGTAGTCGCGGATTGCGGCTTCATCTGCGGGAGATAAGGTACCGCTATATAAGGCGATATCTTCCTCTGCATTTTTGAACCCTTTAATCCAAGCGGATCATGGAGCGCGATCGAGTTGTTAACGCAATAGGTATACCAGTTCAGCCCGGACAGGATGGAGTCGATTCTAGCAAACCTGCCAATTTTCGAAATGTAGTAGCGATGGTATAGATAGTAGGTCTCTGTCTCACGGTCGAAGTACTGGCCAACGTAGAGGAAGGGGTTAACGTCAACAGCTTGGGAGCCCTGTCCGCAGTGGTCGCTCGCATCGCCATCCGGCACGCCGAACGCGTCGTACGCGTAGGTCTTCGTCGTGATGGAAGCGCCGAGGGTTTCCTTCTCCTGGGTCAGCCGGTTCAGGCTGTCGTACTCGTACGCGGTCACCGTGCCGGTGTGCTCGGTCTTCGTCAGCTCCGCGCCGTTCACCGCGTAGGCATGCGTATCGCTGGATGAAACCGTGCCTCCGCTCATCTTATTGTATAGGGCCGTCACGCAATTCGCAAGGTTCACGCTTCGCTCCTCGGTAGCGTTGTTCGCGTATGTCGTCTTCACCCGGTTGCCATCTGCGTCGTGCGCATTCCCCTCGCGCGATACGCCCGCGCCGTCAAATGGCGTCGTATACAAAAAAACCATGAAAAAGGGTTGACGCAGAAAACCGCGACAACCCTATATAACATCTTCATCGGGGAATGTCCCCCTTACGTCCTTCGTCCTTGTAACGCTGTAGGGTGGTCGTTTCCCCATTGTGAACGCAACAATGCACGCCTTATTCCGCAGCATCACGATTAATCTTCCGCCAAAGATAACAAAACTTTGGCACCAGATATTTATGCGTGGCCCAGTCTAGCTCCCAAAGTTGTGCCGCGTTTGCAGAATATCCGTCGGACTTGGCCTGTTTCCAACATCAGGCTTCAGGTGGCATATTTTTCGCACGCCAGAAAGCAAGTCTATAGGTGATGTATACCCCAACAAAATATAGAATCCCAATTTCTATATATTCTCTGGCCGGGATGAGTTGGGGAAAGAGGGGAGTCAAATGCTCAAAAGCAATCGGAAATATCGCTATTGGAAATATAAAAAATAGTATCATTAACTTTATACCATTTCCCAAAGCCTTAAGCCATAAATTGAATTTGTGCTTATCTTTCCATGTAGACTCAAAATCCCCCTCTGTTGTTGCCCATAGAATCACAAACGCGAAAATAGAAAACCAAATGTACCACGGCTTCCTCTTCATTCGTTCCTCCGTTTCACAGAATGCCATATGTCCTACAGGCATTTATAGTGGACTACTTTCGTCGAACGAAGTATTACCACTTAAGCGATCCAGAAAGTCCAAACACAGACGATAGCTTGATGTCAAGCCCACTTTTATTGATTTTTAGCCCTATACCTCCTGCCAACGCTTCCGCCTTTCCCTCGACGACCAGCTTACCCAATTTTACGTTCACTCCGACACTAACCAGACTAGCTCCTAATTCTCCTCCTGTGTTATCGGGACCTAATCCAAACTTTACACTAGCGCTTGGTCCATTTACAAACCATCCCCAATTACCTAGTTTCTGCCCAACCCCCACCAACACAAATTCTCCATCAATAAAGTTCAAGCCTCTGCTAAAGTCAAGCGCATCTACTGAATAACGCATACCTTTTACGAAGAAGCTCCCAAACTCTTCATATATCCCTCCTTTAAAATCCAGTGCATTTCCTTTAGGGTACGGATCCATAGTACCATGGTTGTACATCACCAGCATGTTGGCATATTGATTAACCAATGGGTCTGACCATGGGTCATAAAAAGTATATCCTGTCCTAGCTAACCACTCGTTGAGGCCCTGTTTCTGATTTTGATATGCATAGTAATCGTAAATCGCTGCTTGATCTGCCGGATGCACAACCGTAGAACCACCATATGCATTAATCGCTTGTTGTGTTTTAACTTGGGCCCCATTGTAATAATCGCGAATCGCCGCCTGCTCCGCGGGATCCGTAACGCCATACCCCGCAATGGCACTGCCGGCAGTGGGATAGTTCGTCATGATGCCCTGTCCTGCCGTTCTGTTGCCGCCAATGCTATTGGGCACCTGGGCCGCCAATCCGGACACGTCAACAAAACACTTCGGATTGTTGCCGCAATAAACATACCAGTTCAGCCCATCCTGCGCGGGATCGGCGGAGGAAAAGCGCCCGAGCACAGGATTATACATCCTCGCCCTAAGGTAGTACGTCCCGGTCTCCCTGTCGAAGTACTGTCCGGTGTACAGGAACGGATTGACGTCGCCCGGTTGGGCATCCTGCCCGCCCTGCTCGTCGGCATCCATATCCGGCACGCCGAACGCGTCGTACGCGTAGTTCCTCGTCGCGCTGCCGCCCGTGGCGCACAACTGCACCGTGTCCCCGTGCGCGTTGTAGCGGTAATACTGCCGCGATGCGCTCCCTACGGAAGTCTCCATCGCAAGCAGCTTCCCGCCCCGCAGGTATCTCGCCCGCAGCGCGTTGGCCTCGTCCGTCTCCGCCACGATCTCCCCGCCGTCCCACACGTGCACCAGCGTCGCGGTGACCGTCGCGCCGTTCTCCGTCCTGGAAGTTGTTTTCAAGGTGCGCAGCCCATCGGGCCTATAGGCATACGTCGCTGTCGTCGAGTAGATCACCGGCGCGACCGGCGTGCCCGTCGTGTTGCCCTGCCCCGCCGCCTCGCCCTTCTTAAACGAAGTCAGCTTATCCCACACGTCATATCCGCTGACCTCTTCGCCCACGAGCGACCAATACTCCGTCTCGCCCGCCTCGGTTCCCCTATACAGGCTCTTCCTCGTTTGGCTGCCATTGTTGTCGTAGTCGTAAGTACTCTTAGTGTCGCCTGTCCCAAATTCGTTGTCCGGCGCCGAGTTGTATGGTGATAAGTCGTACGGCATCCAGTCATAGCTGCCATACAGAGCGCCGGTTATGTCGCCGGCCGTGCCGGAACCGTTGCCGCCAGAATCACCATCATCCGCCAGCGTCTTTTTCTCGGCCAGCAGCCTGTCGTTGGCGTCGTAAGTGTAAGTAACCTCCCAGCTCTCTCCGGGCTTCGTCACCGCCATCCTCGTGCGGTTTTGCCACGCGTCGTATGCGTAGGTCTTCGTCGTGATGGAAGCGCCGAGGGTTTCCTTCTCCTGGGTCAGCCGGTTCAGGCTGTCGTACTCGTACGCGGTCACCTTGCCGGTGTGCTCGGTCTTCGTCAGCTCCGCCCCGTTCACAGCGTAGGCATGC
>JAVBNW010000031.1:0-4751 GCA_031551255.1 Eubacteriales bacterium
GTTCTACAAGGGTGGGCCCGGCGAGCGCGTCACATTTCGCGACAACATTGTCCGGGGCGGCTTAACCTTCGGCTAACGCGTCGGTTTGCACGGCGCTCTGAACCACCACCATGCCGCTGATTGGTGGTGGTTCAGAGCGCAGTGCAAACCGACGAGTTAGCCGAAGGTTAAGCCGCCCCGGAAAATGTTGTCGCGAAATGTGACGCGCTCGCCGGGCACACCCTTGTAGAACGTCGCCTTGGGCGAGGTTTTGGTAAAGACCGAGTCGGCGATCAAAACGGTCTGCGTGGTATTATTGCGGATGCACAGCACGTCATCCAGACCAATCCACTCGTAATTGTTGTAGTACGCGCAGCCCAGCAGGCGCACGTTGGTGTAGATATCAAAGCCGATGGTGCCGGTATCGGCGTAGCAGTCGGTCAGCAGCACCTCGCCATACGCCTCGCTCTTGCCCTTGAGTACATAGCAGATAGAGTTAGGCACGTAATCGCGCACCGCACCGACCCACACGTGCACGCGGGTATAGCGGTTGGAGCCGCCGCACAGGTCTTCCACGCCGATGGTGTAATCGACGATCACCACGTCGGTGTAATGGCTGTCGGTATGATTTGTGCTCAGCGCGACGTTTCCCGCCAAGCCGGGCATCGTGCATTGGAAATATAGGTTGTTTGCGACGATCTCTACCCCGCCGGGTTCGTGGCCGACGCGCAGGCCGTACTTTTTGCCGTTGAGAAAGGTCATATCGCGCAGGGTGAAGTGCCAATAGTTCGTCAAGTGCAGGCAGCTGCCAAAGCCCTTGGCATCGATCGTGCCGCCTTTAAGAAAGCAGTTGCGGCTTTGCTTGACGCGCGTGCCCACATCGTCGCGTTGGCCGTCCCACGTCAGCACGAACTCCATCTCCGCCGTGGCCTCAAGCACCGCCAGCTCCTGCAATTCCAAGGAACAGGCGTTGGTGATTACGATAGGAGAGGCGAGGTAGTAGTGATCCGTCGGGATGAACACCTGTCCCGCGGGCGCGTCGTGAATCGCCCGCATGATCCTGGGAGAATCGTCGTTTTCACCGGATAGCCTAGGGTAGGAAGCCAACGTAAGCGCCTTCATGAAATCCTCCTCCTTTGTGCGGATCGCAGGTCGTCGACCGGGAAATACAGGGCAACGAATGCTATTTTCATCTTACGACCTTCCCCGCGGCTTGTCAAAATAAAAGTATCATGGGGGCACTATGGGCATCAAAGCCGCGGTTCATATCACCTACAAGGCGCAAAACAAAAATAAGTTGACATTGGAAAACGGGTATGATATTTTGATAGACGTAGCACGGTTTTTCATACCCTTTAGCCTTCGCACCGGCCTTGAAGAATGGAAGAATGGGAGTGTCGGGTCATGAAGTTTATTTTCCTTGCTCTTTACGTCGTTCTAATCGGCATCGTAGCCTTCATCGCATCGAAAAAAGTAAAAACGCTTAACCAATTTATGCTGGGTGGTCGCGATATGGGCCCCTGGCTTACGGCGTTTGCGTATGGCACCAGTTACTTTTCCGCGGTCATCTTCATCGGCTACGCCGGTTCCATCGGCTGGGGCATGGGCCTTAGCGCGGTGTGGATCGGCATCGGCAACGCGCTGCTGGGCTCGTTCCTCGCGTGGAAGGTGCTCGCCCAGAAGACGCGCGACATGACGCACCGCCTGAACGTATCCACCATGCCGGAGCTGTTTGAGGCGCGTTTTGACTCCAAAGGCCTGAAAATCGTGTCCGCGCTGGTGATCTTCATCTTTCTAACGCCTTACTCCGCGTCGGTCTACCAAGGGCTCGGTTATTTGTTTGAATCCGCATTCGGCATCCCGTTTTCGTACTGCATGATCGGCATGGCGGTACTTACGGCGCTATACCTGCTGGTGGGCGGCTATGTCGCCACGGCGCTCGCGGATCTCGTACAGGGCATTTTCATGCTGGGCGGCGTGGTGTTCATGCTATTCTTCGTATTCCGCAACTTGGGCGGCCTTTCCGGCGCCGTTACGCAGTTGGCCGAAATCGCGCCCGCCAACGCTACGCTGTTCGGGCCCGATCCGCTCAAGCTCGTATGGCTCATTTTGCTCACATCGCTCGGTGCTTGGGGCCTGCCGCAGATGGTGCACAAGTTCTATGCCATCAGAGACGGCCGGGCGATTAAGACCGGCACGATCATCTCCACCGTGTTCGCGCTGATCATCAGCGGCAGCGCGTACTTCGTCGGCGCTTTCGGGCGTGTTTCGCTCGGCAATACCCCCCCCATCAACCCGGCGACCGGCGTTGCAAATATGGATATGGTGATGCCTCAAATGTTGATGCAGGCGCTGCCGGATCTTTTTCTAGGCCTTATCATCGTGCTGGTGCTATCCGCTTCAATGTCTACGCTATCCGCTCTGGTCATGACCTCCGCCTCGGCCATCGTCATCGATCTTTTCAAACCCCTGCGCCCCAAGACATCCGACAAAAGCCTTCAGTGGTGGATGCGCGCGGTGTGCCTGTTGTTTGTGCTGGTGTCGCTGGTCGTAGCATTCAGCAAGGGCACGCCGATCTACGCGCTGATGAGCTTTTCCTGGGGTACGGTTGCGGGCTGCTGCATTGGGCCCTACATCTTCGGCGTGCTGTGGAAGGGCGCGAGCAAGGCGGGCGCGTGGTGCGGCATGATTTCCGGCCTCCTGGTCAGCGGCATTTTAGGGCTAACGCTGGGCGCGCCCAACGCGCCGATGGCGGGCGTTCTGGCCATCGTAACCTCGCTTGTGATGGTGCCGGTGGGTACGTTTGTATTCCGCGCGCTGGGAAGCAAGAAAACCGCGGCGCTTGAGCCGTAGCCCGCTCCTATCGCCATAGCGCAGCGCCCCGCGGAGTAGTCCGCAGGGCGCTTTGTTGATTCAAGCCATGCGAAAATGCGCATGAACGGTCAAATCCTATCGCGAAACAAGCGGTATACTAAGGCTGCGCGCAAAAGGATGGCGATCGCTTGCCGGATACCTTTATCGGATCTTTGCTTCGCTACATCGACGAACATATCGAAGAGCCTTTGACCCTCGCCCATATCGCGCGGCGGGCGGGCTATTCCCCCTATCACTTCAGCCGCATGTTCTCGGCGACAATGGGCATGCCCGCCATGGAGTACGTGCGCATGCGCAAGCTCGAATATGCCGCCGTGCGGCTGATAGCGGGAGATCGCGTTCTGGATATAGCGCTTAGGTACGGCTTCGAATCCCAAGAGGGGTTCACCCGAGCCTTCAAGCGCGTATACGGCATACCGCCGGGGCGCTACCGCACTCTTTACGCAAAAACCGATACCACCCCGCCGCTTCACATTCCCGCAACACAAAGAGGAGGCATCGCAATGCAGCATCAGATCATCGCTTTGGACAACAGCCCCGTCATCGGCTACCGCATGGAAACCACCCCCGGCTCGGCGGATATCCCGCGTTTCTGGCAAGAAATCATGGCCGACGGCCGCTGGGAACGGCTGATGGCAAAGGCCAGGCCGGGCGGCATGAACTACGGCCTATGCATCCACCCGGCAGATATGACCGAAGGGCGGATGGATTACATGATCGCCTTCGACTACGACGGCGCATCGCCCGTGGATGCGGGTATGGAACTGTATACCGTCCCCGCCGCCGCCTACGCCGTATTCACCGCCAGCACGAAGGACGATCAGGACATGTCGCCGGGCATAAGGGCCGCATGGGCCGCCATTTATAACGAGTGGTTCCCCACATCGGGCTATACGTACGATGGCGATAAGCCGGATTTCGAAGCGTATTTCGAAGGCGGCCGTTGCGACATCTACATCCCGGTGATCAAGGCATAGCATAACGGGCAGAATCTGCATCCTCGAAAAAGAACGGAAAATGCCTTGCGTTTTCCGCCCTCAGCGCGATGACAAAATGCGGATTGCCATCGCGACAAGCAAGACCTTGACGTGACATAAGCATGCCCGTATAGTATAATAAGACCAACCGAACAAATCCCATAATATCAAGGGTTTGAGGGTTTGTCTTATTCTTTTTCCAACCTTTTTCCGCTCCAAAAACGGCCAAAACGATACCGGCCAAGAAAGGGGATGTTTCGTAAAGACAAACTATACCCGCCTTCCAAAAACAGGACGGCGGGTATAGCTTAAACTACAAATGCTATAAAAATTTCGCTTGTTTTTTTCTCCCACACGTCAGTGATTTCCCCAAATGCATACTGGCGAATCGCACCGGGATCTGTGTTTGCTTCGGCGAGGTAGGCTTTATTACCCAAGAAGTTCTTTTGTTTTAGCTGCCATACGCTTACCATATAAGCAGAACAATTCTTTGTGTTCATCCAAATGTTCCTTTATTGCTACCGGGCCTAAATGAATAACAGGGCTTCCATAAGCGCCCCCGCCCGAATAAACCAGCATACCATATACCATCATATGGGTAAGTATGGTTTGTATACCGATGTCCCCGCCACCGTGCATATAATCCGCTGTGGCAAATGCGCCGCCTATTTTGCCAGTCAAGCCATATTTCCCGCATTCCTCTAACAAGGTTTTAATAGCTCCGCTCAAGTCAGCATAATAGGTGGGAGTCCCTATAATAATACAGTCGCTTTCTTTTACCCAAGCATCTTCAATTTTATCAATCGAAAAAGCTTTGGCTTCAACTCCATCAACGGATAACATTCCCCGTGTAACAGCCTCAGCCATTTGTTTGGTGTTCCCGCTCTTTGAATAATACAATACACTCATTTTCATTTTGTC
>JAVBNW010000050.1:0-8930 GCA_031551255.1 Eubacteriales bacterium
GTTCGAGCCGCCTACAAACGATGAGCTCCACGATTGCCGCTGCGATGCTTTAGTTTAGATTGGCAACTGAGTCTCCGCCCCATTTGCCATCCTTCCCTCGGCGTGCATCCTCGGTGGGGGCTCATTGGGGGTACGCGTACCCCCAGTGCCGGTGAGCACTTGATCCACCTGCTCGCCGCTTAAGGTCTCCTTCGCTTCCAGCTCGGCTGCCAGGCTGAGCAAGAGCTCTTCGTTTTCCCTGATGAGCGCAACGGTGGCCCGGTAGTATTCCTGCATTCTCTTTTGCACGAGGGAGGATCCATCCTTTTCCGAGCGGGTCGCAAGGCCCGCTTCCTCATCCATGCCGAGCCTGCACACCATATGTTCTAGCGTGCGCGTAGCTACATCCAAATCGTTCGCCGCCCCTACGGAAATGTTCTCCTGGCCAAAGGTAACCTCCTCGGCGGCCCTCCCCGCAAGCGCAACCTGTACAGAGGCGCGCAGCGACATCTTCGTTTGCATTCTCTCGGCGGGAACGCGCAGCATATGCCCGCCGGAGCCTCGCGTCGCCGGGATGATCGTCACATGCTGCACCGCATCTTCGGGCAGCAGCCGTCGACAGGCGAGCGCATGGCCGGCTTCGTGAATCGCCGTGATCCGCCTGTCGCGCGCATCCAGCGCAATCTCGCGCTCGTCGCCCACGAGAGAAGAAAAATACGCATTATCGATATGGCTTTCCGTTACTTGCAGGCTCCCCTGCCGCGCGGCGACGATCGCCGCCTCGTTCATCATGCTCTCGAGCGCGGCGCCGGAAAAGCCGACCGTTCGCCGGGCGATGTCCGCAATGCATACCTCTCCCAGCGGCATGCGCCGGGATACAACTTCGATGATGCGCTCTCTGGCAATGCGATCCGGCATGCCCACTTCTACATGTCTGTCAAACCTCCCCGGGCGAAGCAGCGCCTCATCCAGCGTGTCGCGCCGGTTGGTCGCCGCCACGACGAGGATGCCCTCTCCCCCTTCAAAACCCGACATTTCCGTAAGAAGCGCGTTGAGCGTCTGATCTCTTTCTCCATTATCGCCCTCGCCCGATGCGCGCGATTTGCCCAGCGCGTCGATCTCGTCGATGAACACGACGCACCTGCCATTCTTTCGCGCGCGCTTGAACAGTTCGCGCACCCGGGAAGCGCCCATGCCGACGTACATCTGAACGAAATCCGAGCCGGAAGCGTATAGAAACGGCACGCCCGCCTCGCCCGCGAGCGCCTTAGCCATCAGCGTTTTGCCCGTGCCCGGAGGGCCGTACAGCAGCACGCCGCGCGGCAGGCGCGCACCGAGCTTTTTATACTTTTCCGGATCCTGCAAATAGTCTACCAGGCCGCGAAGGCTATCCACCGCTTCGCGATTGCCTGCTACATCGGCAAAGGTGGTGTTCTTCTTGCTTTCTTCGGCCTCTTTTACAACCACGGCGGTCTTTTCGCGGGAAAACGCCTTATAAGCGCCGACCACGAGGGCTCCCGCCAGCATAAAACCTATAATGCGGCTCGGTTCGGCGGCGGCGGAGCCTTCTTCCACCGCAATACCGGCAGTGAGAAGCTCTTCCTTAAGCGTTTCCCTGCGCGGGTTATCGGTTTGGTATGTCGTACCGTCGCTAAGCGTCACCGCCATAACGGCCGAAGCATCCAGCCGTACGCTCTTGACGACGCCCTGCGCAATGTCTTGTCGATATTTCGCATAGCTTTCGCGCGGAAGGGAGGGCGCGCTTAACAAAGGGGCGCATAGCAACACGCCCGCCATGAGCAGCGCACAGGTAACCCCCACCCACTTCTTCGTCATCATATGCCACTCCTTCGATCGATACCTGGCATCAGTATAGTGTAACTTTCCGCTGCCATCTACAAACAATGTATGGCAAAAACGCAAATTGGGCACTAATATCCGCAAAGAATGCATCAATCAGCGTAGGTTTTGAAATATTTACCTATGCGGATGGGCCGGGGGCGTAAGTGCTTGTCAAAAGATAGAAATGAAGGGCACCCGAAGAAAAAGCGGCATATCTTCCGCTCCATCGTCATCTTTGGCTTGTTTGCGATGATGGCGGGAGGGATTACCCTCGCGTTTGTGCTCGCGTCGTTCGGCTCCTACGACGATGCGCTGCTGCACAATGATCCGCAGACGACGCTGCTGTATGATGCGGAAGAAAACCTTATTCTTTCCGCCCACGGATCAGAAAACCGCATAGCCATATCGGTTCAGGATATACCGCCCCAGCTGCGCAACGCATTTCTCGCGGCGGAAGATCTGAGGTTTTACGATCATATGGGCTTTGACGTCATTCGCATCATAGGGGCGTTGTGGGCCGATATCCGCTCCGGATCGCTGGATCAGGGCGCATCGACCATCACCCAACAGTTGGTAAAAAACACGCATCTATCGCCGGAGAAGACATGGATACGCAAGCTTAATGAAGCTTATTTTGCATTTCAAATCGAACAAGACTACTCCAAAGACGAGATTCTTATGATGTATATGAACCATGTATACCTGGGCAACGGCGCGTATGGTGTACAGGCCGCCGCACAGGCCTACTTCGGCGTGGATGTCGGCGAACTGAGCCTCACGCAGGCGGCCTCGATCGCGGCGATCCTCAAGGCCCCTTCCAACTACGCGCCGCACATCATGCCGGATAATAATAAGAGGCGGCGTGATCTGATCCTATCCACGATGCTCGAGGAAAACATGATCTCTGCGGCCGAGGCGCAAAGCAGCCTAAACGAAACGCTTGCGGTGATCGACCGCGAACAAGAGGCCAAGCACGGCTGGTTTACCGATATGGCGCTGGATGAGGCCGGAGCCGCGCTGGGAATCGGCTATGATGAGCTGCTTGGCGGCGGTTATCGAATCTACACCACGCTCGATACGCAGTTGCAAAATTCTTATGAAGAGCTCTTTTCGCAGCCGGATCGCTTTCCCGCAGACGCCGCAGACGGCGAGCGCGCGCAGGCCGCATTGGTTGCGACCAATGTAAAAACCGGGGCCATTCGCGCCATCGTCGGCGGGCGCGAGTATGCGGCGCGGCGCGCTTTAAATCGCGCGGCGGCTATGCGCCGCCAGCCCGGCTCGGCACTTAAGCCCTTTGCCGTCTATGCGCCGGCAATTGAGCGCGCGGGGCTTACCCCTACGACCTTTCTCGAAGATCAGCCGGTCGATTTTGACGGCTACGCGCCGCGAAACTTTGGCGACAGCTATAGCGGCTGGATTACCGCGCGTACGGCGCTCGCCAAATCCTTGAACATTCCGGCGGTGCTCATTATGAACCAGTTGGGCGTGGATATCGCCAGGGAGTACGTAAAGGCGTTTGAAATACCGCTGGACGACAGGGACATCTACCTTCCGCTGGCCCTTGGCGCGATGACAAACGGCGTATCCCCCGTCGAACTGTGCGCGGCGTACGCGGCGCTGGGCAATGGCGGCGAGTGGGTGGAGCCGCATACGGTTGTCGGCATACGCGATGCTTCCGGCAAGCTCGTCTACGAAGCCCGCCCCCGCAAAAAGACCGCCCTCAGCGAAAAAACCGCCTACCTTCTTACCGATATGCTGCGCTCCGGCGCAAGCTGGGGCAGCGCCGCAAAGCTTGGGGCGGTCGGGGTTTCCGTGGCGGCGAAGACGGGTACCGTCATGTACGAGGGGGATCTGAACCGGGACGCGTGGACTGCGGCGTTCACCCCGGAAACCGCCATCGTGACGTGGATGGGCTTTGACTCGACCGATAGCGAGCACGCGCTGGGCAAAAGCGTAACCGGCGGCGGGTTGCCCGCGGCGCTCGCGGCACAGGCGCTGGCAGCCGCGCAAACACAGGACGTTCCGTTTGCCCAGCCCGAAGGCATCGAGCACGTGCTGCTGGACAAGCGGGCCTTGGAAAACGAACATGTCGCGCTCCGGGCCACAGAGTGGACGCCCAAGGCGGAGACCGTAACGGAGGTATACCTTACGGGCACCGCCCCGACACAGTATGCGGGCTATTGGGTGCCCCCTCAGACGCCCAGAGATCTGAAAGTAGAAAAGGGCGTGGGCAGCTACCCCGTCATCAGCTTCACTTCGCAAAGCGCGGATGCGCGCTACCGGCTCTATCGTATCAAGGAAGAGGAAAACGCCGTGGAAATCGCAAGCCTGCGCGGCGATGTGGGGGAAATTCTACGGCTTACGGATAGCAAAATCGACGGCAAGGGCAACTACCGCTATTTTATCATCCCCGAGCACGCCGAAGCGGTGGATTTGGGCGTCACTGCCAAAGGGCAGCCCACGGCCATGGTGAGCATTACCGCGCCTCTTCTGCCCTTCGACCTGCCCAATGCTATGGACGATATATTTCTGACGACCCCCATGCCTTCCGCGACGGTGACCTCGCCTTCCCCTTCCGCACCGCCAACGCCATCCCCCTCGGCGACGGATACTTCGCCGCCGTCGTCGCCAAGCGCAACACCCTCTATGCCCAGGCCTACACCCACACCTGCGCCTACGCCCTCTTCAACGCCTACCCCTACGCCGATTCCGAAGCCGACCGGGCCGTTGTTTGGCTGAAGCGCATAATGCCGGCGTGCCATCGCATTGATGACACGCCCGCCTTCTTTTTGTCGAAATCTTTATTTACTTCTTATATGTTTTTTGTAAGTCGATTTGGTTATAGTATTGTTAACGATACGAGTTATATTCACTGCTCTATCAGGCTGGAAAAAAGGGAGCTTCATGAGAAAGACGTTTGCGCTATGTTTCGCCCTATTGCTAATTATCTTGCCCGTCGCGGCTGCCGCCGCTCCGAATTCGGGAGGAACCCCAGGTCTGTCGGAAGAAAACTATCTGGAATTCGTTCGCCAAGAGGCGGGAATCGAGTTATCTTCCAGCGCCAGAGTTGCCATTGAACAAAGCGCTGCGAAAGAACCGGGCCGCTCGGAAGCGTTTCTCACCATCACAGAGCAGATGAGCCCTACTTTGATAAGAAAGACGATCGTTTCGCCTTACGAAGAAACAAAGCAGGGCTTGGCCCTGATGTCGCCGGATCGGTACATCGATGTCATCGCGCCGGTGGTCGCGCGCGGCGGGGAGGTTTACGATACCAACTACGGTTTCAACGGGCTAGTATTGTATCTCAACTGTTACTATATGCGCGAGTACGGCCCTTACTATGAGAACTGCTACAGGTTTGTGAGTCTGTACGCAGTAGAAACGGCCGGCGTCGGGCCTGTAACGAACTTCAGCTTCACGGCCGAAGCGGGCGGCCGTTTTGTGACGATGAATCCTTATGTGCGCGTCGTGGAGGATGTGCAATACACGGATCTCATGACCGTAGGTACCATGAACATCGGGACGCAGTATTCCAAGACGCTCAACAGCATCGCCCCTTATTATATCGATACCGGTTACTGCCAGTTATCGGCTTACGCGAATCTATGGTGGGAAGGGACTTACAACGGCCAGTTTTTCGAAAGCGGACATGGTCTTAATACGGGAAAGCGCTAGATCTGTTCTCATGAACCGAGGCGCCACACGGCGCTTCGGTTCATGTGTGAAGAAACCTAAAACAGGTTTCGCCCATCGTCTGTCACGATGCTGTCGCGAGGTGATCCGCATGAAAAAATTTCTTTCCCGCGCGCTGATCCCGGCCTATCCGGCGCTTGTTTTCCTGGTTTATTTCGCACTAAAACAATTCGTACTGCATGGTCCCAAGCCGGCGCAATTTCAGATGTTTCCCGCAGGGCGCATCCTTCGGTACTTCATCACCTATCTGTTGGGCGCGCTGTGCATGTTGCCGGCCCTTGTCCCTACCCGCGGCCAACGCGCCAGGCGCGTCGACGTTCCGCTGTTGGTAGCGGCGCTTGCGCTGTTTCCGCTGTTCATCCTGTGCTACTATCTACGCTTCGGCCCGGCGCAGTGGGGCGTCGCGTTTCGGGATTTTCTGTTGTTCATGGCGGGCTGCCTATTGCCGATGGCGTTTGTGCCTGTAGAAAGAAACGCGCGGCTGCGGCGCTATGTGGCGTTACTTTCACCCATCGTCGCGTACACGGCGTTCGATATCCTCTCCCTGTCGATGGCACGTTTCCATGAGCTCATGCTTGTGTTGGCTCTGCTCTATATCGCGCTGCATATCTGCATGGCGTTGGAAGGGGTAAGCGCCGCAAGGTGGGCAGGTTTTCGCACGGGAGATCATGCGCGCAAGATGCCGGTGCTCATCACCGCCTGCGCGCTTTGCGCGTTGGCCTTGGCCTATCTTGCCTCTGTGCTGTGGCGCACGCTGAGCGGCGGCCAACTAGGAATTGTGTTGGGAACGTTCCTGGCGATCTACCCGGAGGTTATCGCTATCCCCTGTGGCCTGGGCGGTTTCTACGCCGCATGGGCGTTTCTGTTGCTGCGCTCCCCTTCGCAAGCGGAGGCGCAACAACACGAAGTATGATATAATAAGCGCCATTGATCTGTCGTAGGCGGGTATGAAAATGCTTGAAAAAAACCGGTTTCCAATCTTAGAGTTTGACCCTTGCGCAACGGCGAAAATAGAGCCGGCCAGAAACATCGCGAAAAAGGACGTCCCCCAAGCCTGCGTGATCTCGTACTTTGGGGATATCGTACAACAAAAATTTGAGAGCGGATTGCTCACCCCAATCGCCGCTTTCAGCATGGCGTACATGCGTCTGCCGGTTTATGAAACCGTGGTGCAAAATAAGCGGGTCGGGCTTGTTTCGGGCGTCTTCGGCGCTCCCGGCTCGGCGAGGCTGCTGGAAGAGCTTATCGCCACGGGCTTTGAGAAGTTTATCGTATGCGGAGGGGCGGGCGTGTTGCAAAAGGGGCTTCACGTCGGGCACTTGGTGCTGCCTTGCGCGGCAGTCAGAGATGAAGGCGTTTCATACCATTATGTCAAGCCATCCCGCGAAATCGAATGCAATCCCCACGCGTTATCCGTAATGGAAGAAAAGCTTAAATTGGAAAAGCTGCCTTATATCAAGGCAAAGACCTGGACAACCGACGCCTGTTACAGAGAAACCGACGATAAAATTGCGTTGCGGGTATCGGAAGGCTGTGCAACGGTGGAGATGGAAGCGGCGGCGCTTTTTGCCGTCGCCCGGTTCAGGAACGTGGTTTTAGGCCAGATTCTATACGGCGGCGACGACTTAAGCGGGCGCGAGTGGGATTCGCGACGTTGGAACAGCGAAAACAGCAGAGCCAATCTTATCGATCTATGTTTGGAGACGGCGCTGATGCTATAAATAGCGCTGAAAATCTCCGTTTCATAAGAAGGAGGGCCGGATCGTCGATCAGGCCCTCTGACTGATGGCAAAGTAAAAGAAAGATACAGGAAAAGAAAAACGTCTTGCATTTTGCGGTTTTTTCTGAGGCGTGGGGCCTTCCTCAGTTCGCGAATACCGGCGCTAGCCTCCTAAGGTCGGCTACCACCGGTCGCTCACTGGTTCTCCCCCTCGCTGTTTGCGTGCACCGCACGCGCTCGGTGTCGGGCCCCCGCATAAAAAAAGAGCCGGAGCGCGACCTGCGCGTGCGCAGGCTCCTACCAGCTGGTATGGCAAGGCCGACCGGAAATGGCACAAGACGTGGTGATTGTAAGCGAGAGGCCTTTCCGGAGCGCTGCCTTGCGCGATGCCGGATTGCTACATTTACAATGTTTTCAAGCAATCCGGCATGCATGAGCCAGTCAAGGACTTGCATGTCGCGATGACAAACCACAGTTTGTCATCGCGCAGAGGGCCGGATCGACGATCCGGCCCTCTGCTTTCGCAACAGTATGTACTATACGGGGTGTACCTTGTTCTTCGAATCGAGCATGGTGGAATCGATGCCCAGCGTTTGCGCCTGGCGGAACTGGAAATACTTTTCCGCCACCTGCGGGAACAGCGCGTAGGACAGCACGTCCTCGTCCCTGGAGGAATACTCGCGGATCTGCTCGCGGTACTGATCCATTTCCGGCGCAAGGTCGTCGGCAAAGCGTCCGGTGATCACCGGCTCATCGCCGATGGCCATTTTTTGCACATCGGGGTTCACCGGCGCGGGCAGCTGGCCATATTCGCCGCGCAGCAAGCCGCGCGATTCTTTGGTGAACTGCTTGTAGCGCTCTCCGGCTACCACGTTGAGCACGGCCTGGGTTCCTACGATCTGGCTGGTGGGCGTAACGAGCGGCGGATAGCCGAAATCTTCGCGCACGCGCGGCACCTCGGCCAGCACTTCGTAGAACTTGTCGCTGGCGTTCATCTGCTTGAGCTGGGAGATCAGGTTGGACAGCATGCCGCCCGGCACCTGGTAGATCAGGGTGTTGATATCCACCGCCAGAACCTTCGGGTCGAGGAAGCCGTCCTTCTTCAGGCGTTCGGCCACCCCGCGGAAGTGCACGGCGATCTCGTTAAGCAGGTTGATATCAAGGCCGGTGTCATACGGCGTGCCACGTAGCGTCGCAACCAAAGGCTCGGTGGCGGGCTGGGATGTGCCGTTGCCCAGCGGCGAAAGGGCGGTATCCACGATGTCCACACCGGCTTCGATCGCCTTGAGGAGCGTCATATCGCCGGTGCCGGACGTGTTGTGCGTGTGCAGGTGGATGGGGGCCTTGACCTTTCCCTTGAGCCTCTTCACCAGCTCGTAGGCATCGTAGGGCAGCAAGAGGTTAGCCATGTCCTTGATGCAGATCGTATCGGCGCCCATCTGCTCGAGCTTCACGGCAAGATCCACAAAGTAATCCAGCGTATGCACGGGGCTCGTGGTATAGCTCATCGCAGCTTCGACGATGCCGCCGTATTTCTTTGTGGAGGCCATGGCTTGCTGCATGTTGCGCGTATCGTTGAGCGCGTCGAAGATGCGGATGACGTTGATGCCGTTTTGGATGCTGCTCTTGATGAACTGATCGACCACATCGTCGGCATAGTGTTTGTAGCCCAATATATTTTGCCCGCGCAACAGCA
>JAVBNW010000091.1:0-23259 GCA_031551255.1 Eubacteriales bacterium
GGTGCGGACGTATTGCGGCGCTTCCATTCCCAACAAGCGAACCGCGTCGTGTACAAATTCCTGCTTTACGCCCAGCGGCGCCACGATAAGAGCTTTACCGCCCTCTTTCGCGACGATGAGCCTGCACCATTCCAACTGCTGGATGGTCTTCCCCAGCCCAAAGGACTCGAATAGTGCTCGACACCCTCCACGTAACGCCCATTTCACGGCGGCGCGTTCGTGCTGGGAAAGCACCGCATGGATCTCAGAGTCTTCAATCTCAAATCCGCGCATACTCGAAATGACCATTTTCGAGCGCAAGTAATCCATATATGCGTTCATGATTTGTAGCCTCTCTCTGTCTCTGTCGGCGCCCGCAGATAATCCCATAGAAATTCCGGGCACTCTCGGACATAATAGGAGTCCACAAGGAATGGTGCTCCATTGCCGTTTGCCATTTTTAGGGGCTTATAGTCGGCTTGCCATCCCGTGACGGGTACATGCTCCGCACGATGCCAACTGCACCCATCCCCTCGTGCCCTCTGGCAGTGCCAGCAAAGCGTAGCCTGCTTGCTAAGCTCCTTTGCGTCGCAGTTGCGGCGCAGTATAGTAAGCCGTGCCTGTACACCCGACACACTCCGGCCAAGTCGTCGCGCCAGTTCCGGCCGCGTTAGATCACGGTGGTTATAGAGATAGATGTCTTCTTCGCGCGTCCATAGATTTTGCGCGCCATGTTTACGCGCCTGCATGACGCCGCTCCCGCATAAATGCCCACCGCTGTTGGTGCAGCTCTAAGTCCTGCATGCTTTGTATGCCCATTTTCCGCCATCGCCCGATGATCGCATCCACGTATTTCGGCGACCGCGCACCGGCGCGGCGGGCCTCGCGCAGCGCATGAATAAGTAGATCCTCGTCCATGTGCATGCACCAGTCCTCGATGGTGTCGTGATCCGTCCCCACAGGGACGCGGATACAAGCGGTATACTCGCCGATCACTCGCGAAAACTCGGGGATCGCCTCGATGGAGACTGATCGATCGGTTTTGCCGGTGACGGGATTGACGTCGCCCATGAAAGGATTAAGATCAATGTATCCATCCATGCCGCCGCCTACCTTTCTCGGACTTCGCGCCGGATCGGGCGTATGATGCCGCTTTTGTCGCGCACGACCTTGATTTTGTCGGCGCTGGATACGGCAATTCCGACCCCTTCGATCACGCCATCGTATACAGCTTGCGCCGCAACCTTAGCAAGATCCACGACTCGTTCCGGCACCGGTTCATAAAAACCAGCCTCAACAGCTCCGGCGCCTAACACCGCTTCCGCCGCTTCCCCGAAGCGCTCCATAGCTCTATGCTTTTGCGCTCCATCGCACTCGCACCGCTGGATAGCAGCCTCATTGGACTGTTTATCGGTTAGTTCGGTGCTTGTTTCGATCATCACGGTTTGGCCGCAATACTGGCACATCCCGATATTGGTTACTGACATATGCGTCACTCCTTTTTGCCGCCCATCTGGAGGCGCTTCGCTTCGCGGATGCGCTTTGAGTGCGTTACCTCGCGCATCCGCTCGTGCCATTCCCGGTAGTCTTTGTATCCAAGGGCGGCGATGTCCTCCAGCAACTGCGCCTGCTCCGCAGGAGGTACGCGGATACGCATGGCCGGATTGCCGTCGCTCTTCTTTTCGCGGCTTGCCAATGGTAGGCGCATCATGTTTCCATCGCCATATTGGTTCCGATATGCCCGATCCACGCGTATAAGGTCGATGTCGTCCGATTGCCAAATATTCAGAGGTGGCTCACGGTGGACTTCGCATATGATCATCATGTCGGCGGCTGTTGGAAGCACTTTGCCTACCTCCATGAGGGAGTAATTTTCCCGCGTCATATGACATAAGTTGTTCGTAACGAAGGCACCTTGACTTAGGCCGGTGTTGCGTTCGCGCAGTTCTCTAAGGCGGTTCTGGATCACGCCTCTCACCTCCATGGCATCTATGATTTATGCGTAACTACCCTCCAGCGTCGGCAGGATGAGCGCTTCGTCTCCACCGCGCGCCGTGAACCATTCATCGAACTCATGCTGCATAAATCGCACTTGGATTGCATGTTTGGCGTCCGTGGCCTGTTCAATTTCTTTGCGCATGCCTTCTGATATACCGTTCTCGTCAAATATCCAGAGTTCTTCACATCTTTTCATCAGGTCAAGCGCAAATACCATTGCCGTCTCGCGTTGCGAGCCGTTGTTGTCATCCATGAACTGGGGATATAGTAGATGCGGTGCTATGGGCATGCAGTCTTGCGCAACCGCGAACGCACAATAGAGGCGAGCACGCGCTACGTTGCGCTGGACAATGCCCCTGTATGGGCTGCATATATAAACTCGCTCATATTCCTTAAATGGGTTCCCAATCATCATGGTTCAAACCCTCCAAAGTAGTGATCGCCGATCACGGTGTATTCTGCGTAACCCTTGAATCGATGGTGGCGACCTGCGCGGAAATACTGCACCCATATCGGCAGGATTGGTTCGTCGGCCTCCATCACGGCTCGTGCGTTGGCATACTCGCGTTCTCCCGGCGCCGCGATGCGCATACGAGAGACTGCGAACTGGTTTGGCGCATAGATCACCTTCTCCATCGTATCGCCCCATGCGCCAGCCTCCAGTCGGTTGATGGCTACTTGGGCAACCGCCTGCTGTCCATCGTCATCCTGGTTTTCGGCCTCGGCCCATATCATCCTGGCGAGCAAATCGATATCCGATTGCTCGGGAGCAGAGGCGGCGGCAACGTCTGCCTGGACGATTAGCATTAGGAGCGCTACCAGCCCCACGATCCACCGCCTCATAGCTGCGCCAGGATGCGATGTCCGAATAGCTGCGCGGCCTCTTCGGCATCCGCCCGCGCTTTAAAGATCACCAAACCGTACATCATCCATGGGATTGAGCTAACGACAACTTGCCCGTTGAAATAGCTAAGCGTATACCCTTTGGAATACTCCTCGGCGTTGTACTCTTTGCAGTGGTTTCGTTCAGATGCGAACTTTGCGATCTCGGCGTACAAATCGGCATGATATGGCACGGGTTGATGTGCACTCATTGTGACGTTACCTCTTTTTCTTCCGCCTTCTGGTTAAGCGTTGCCCGCACGAACTGGATCGCGGCCATGTAGGCTTTGCCGTGCTGGCTGTCGCCGTGGACTTGACACACACGCGCCTCAAACTCATCAAGCGTACCGGTGAAACATCCGCAGTTTACCATCGCTCCGCCCTGCTTGACCCGGAAGAATGAGGTCGTGCCGTTGCGGCTACCGATGGGGCCAATTGTAATCAGGTCATATTTTCCGGACACCCGCGCATCGTCGGACACCCGCGCATCGCCGGACACCCGCGCATCGTCGGACACCCGCGCATCGCCGGACACCCGCGCATCGCCGGACACCCGCGCATCGCCGGACACCCACGCATCGCCGGACACCCACGCATTGCCGGACACCCACGCATCGTCGGACACCGACAGATTCTCTTCTTTTTCGATCCACCCGCCAATTTCGCCAGCAGGCACATCTTTGAGGTCGATTAGTGCCTTGATCCTGTGCAGCGTGCGGCCGAAATAGTCTAACGTTTCACCGGTAAATGTGTATTTCTTGTTTTCCATGGTCTCTTGCTCCTCTCGCTCTCATGTGGTATAATTAGTTGTCATTTTTTATTTGGCCGTCATACGACGGTCTTTTTTATTGGTGGCATATCGTTAATAGCTACGCCCCTGCGCGATGACCCGCACATCGGGCAAGTATCAGTGTGGATGTCGAGCGGTTCACCGCATCGGGTACACACGCGATGCCTTCGAACTGGAATTGTGTTGGAGATCTTGTCAACATGGTAATAAGCCTTAAGGCAGTCGGTGCATTTACCTCGCATGATAATGCCGTAGGGTGTCTGCTCTGGTACGTAGGTGGCGATGTTGTTGCCGCACGCACAACGAGGCTTTTCCGGTATCGTTACCACGGGCATGTCGGTCACTTCCTTACTTGGCTTATTTGCATAGGCTTGTACTGCTTGTCCACTCTTTGAATAGCCGCAAGTATAAGCGGCTTAGAGATCGTCGCCATATCGCTCGTGATTGAGCTTCCGAAGGCGTTCCGCGTTTTCTGGCGTCGATAGAATCCGCGCTATCGTAGTGCGCAGTTCTTCGTGCGTCTGTTGAATGATCTCGGGTGTACTTGCGGCTATTACCGCATCGTCCACGATCACATGGATATTTCCGATATGCTTGTCAATGCGCACGGCCACAGGTATCACCTCCGATACAGCTATATGCGTGTCTGTTTGTCCGAGTTGCCCGGTTGCGTATCTTGTCATCTCTCGTCCTGCCGGCCATTTCAGTGTATCGTTGTATTACCCTCTAGACCTATTGACCGTATGAACTGATTAGCATGGCCCATAGGGCGTGTTCACCTTGCCTTTATGGATTATTTTGTGGTATGGTAAAGAAAAATTTATAGGTAGGTGCTGGATATGAAGAGGTTTATTGTCCTGTTGCTTGGATTGAGCCTGTGTTTGACTGGATGCGCTGCGACGCAAGTGGGAGCCTCCGCGAGTGTTGATGCGTCAAGTCCTGCCATGGAAACAGCGACGCCATCGCCTGCGCCAGTTGCGGATGCAAATTTTCGTAACGCAACTTGGGGCATGACGGCTGAAGAAGTTAAGGCCTCTGAGGAGAAAGCTCCGGTAGGCGAAACCGATGGATTCATTCTTTACTCAGGCACACCGATTGGCGGCATTGAGGCGTCCTGTGGCTATGCGTTTTATGACAACGAACTCCACTCTGGGTCGTACATTTTTACCAATACGCATTCAAACGACACACTTTACATTGATGATTTCAAAAAAATATCAGACTTGGTGACTGAGAAATACGGACAGCCAGTTCGCGAGGATGTTATCTGGTTAAATGACCTGTTTAAAGACGATCGCTCTCAATGGGGGTTGGCTATATCATCCGGTCAACTCATCTACCAAAGCGATTGGAACCTCGAAGGTGGTACAATGATCAGGCTTACGCTGAAGGGGGATAACTATAAAATTAACTTTATCTTGAGCTACCTATCCCCCGACTACGAGTCTCTAAAAAAGACTGATACTACAGGTTTATAGGTTTGTATGGTACTCACCCTCGGCGCGCTGTCGGGGGCTTTTTTTCTTTCTCACCACTCTCGCCCTATCCCACCTCACGGCCGCGCTATTCGCGCCTCCTGGGAGCTACGCATGGTGGGTATGCAGGCCGGAGCCGTTGTCAAGGTACAAGGGGATGGGGATTAGCTGGCTTGTTCGTGGGTATCAAATAGGTAGTCGAGCGAGCAATGTGGGAAATATGTCGCGCGGGCAAGGTACGCTTCCTCAATCTTTATTGAGGATGTACCGGCGATTTTGCGAGCGACTGTGTTCCTATGGCAATGCCACAGGGCCGCGAGATCGTTGACACTGACTCTCGCTCGCGCCATTTCTGCAAGAAGATTGAGTAGCACATGCATCCCTCCAGAAATAAAACATTGCGTACGAACCATCTGTTTAGATGATATATGCGTACGCAATGTTTGTCAAGTATATTTTGAAAATAAATATTGCGTTTGCAATATTCGCGTGGTATTATGTGCGCGAGGTGTTGCATGTGACGATCTATGACCGGATCGATTTAAAGCTTAAAGAACTGGGGTCAAACCGTAAACGCATGTGTGAAGAGATTGGGCTATCCTACAACACTCTAATGTCGTCGTACTTACGTAAATCAGACAGAATGCCCCTTGATGTAGCCAAGAAAATTGCGGATTACATAAGCGTAAGCTTAGACTGGCTGATCACCGGACAAGAGCATATACCTCCTTCGGACGAAGTCCCCGCATCAAGCTACGACACGCCGCCAACCGCTGAAGAAATCGCTGACATGATGAAGGCACTACGACAGATCAATGCGCTGGTGCTTGGTAAAGGTGTCGACTGGGATCGCATTGACATAGCAGCGATGCTCGTTGATAACTACGACGAGATCAATGCTGTTGTCCGCAAGCGCAGCAGCGATGACGGAGAGGTATGACGCGATTGCGCCATAGGGTAGGTCGGGTCGCCTCGCCCTGATTGCCATGCAAATAGATACCTCATCATAAATGTTCCCCATACCCACCGCTCCTCCCATAATCTGATTGTACATACCGCTGGGCCATCATCATAGTACGAACATGCGTTCTTGTCAATTGGCGCGCCGGGTAAATATTCCAGCGTTACCTAATAGATCCAAAACTTAGGCGTATGGGAAATGTAAATATTGCCAGATTTGGGGTTAAGTGGATAGTATACTTCCGGTTGAATCATTACTGGTCTAATGGTATATGCTCTTAACTAAGTGTTAACATGATGCCTGACACAAAGCGCGAGGTGAGTAAATGGATCAATACGCAATGTATTTGCGCAAGTCCCGTGTCGATATGGAGGCGGAGGCGCGTGGAGAAGGCGAAACGCTTGCTCGCCATAAAACCATATTGCACGAACTCGCTGCCCGCCATGGCCACGGAATCGGAATGATATACGAAGAAATTGTAAGCGGGGAGACAATTGCAGACAGGCCGGAAGTACAACGCCTTCTCGCTGATGTAGCTTCCGGTAAATGGACTGGCGTTTACGTAATGGAAGTCGAGCGCCTGGCCCGTGGCGATACAATGGATCAGGGCCGGATGGCGCAGACCTTTCTGTATTCCCACACGAAGATCGTCACCCCTATGCGTACTTACAATCCGAGCGATGACGCAGATCTCGAATATTTCGAATTCTCGTTATTCATGTCGCGCCGTGAGTATAAGACCATCAATAGGCGGATTCAGGCGGGGCGGATGCAATCCATACGTGAGGGAAAATACATCGCCTCCCGCCCTGCTTATGGATATCGAAAAATCAGGGTTCCCAATGGTAAGGGATATACTCTTGAAATTATACCAGAAGAGGCTGATATAGTTCGGCAAATCTTCGCATGGTATCTTCATGGGCATGATGGCGAGCACATGGGAATTACACGCATCGCTAAGCGATTGTCCGATTTACGTATCGATCCAGGCGAGCAGGGTGGCGCATGGAAGTTTTGCCGCATCCAGCGCATGCTCATAAACGAGGTGTATATCGGCAAAATACGATGGGGGCGCGTGCGTGAGGAGAAGCGCATGGCAGGGCATATTGTCGAAAAATCTCGCGGACTCCGCGAAGATTATGTGCTTTTTGATGGTCTTCATGAGCCAATTATTGACGATGAGGTCTTTTTTGCTGTGCGGGAAAAGCTATCAGGTATACATGTGCCAATGCGTCAAGGCATGGCGTTGACCAACGTCTTGGCCGGTCTAGTGTATTGTGAAGCTTGTGGCCATTTACTTCGAGGTCTACCTGCATCAGGCAGGTTCCCTGCGAAAATGTATTGCGCTACACATGGGTGCAATTGTGTACGCACGTATCGTGCTCCACTCGAAGAAGCGATCCTAAGTTCGTTGCGTGAATGGCTGGCGCTATATGAAGTTGGCAATGTGGACTCCGAGCAGAAGATTTCTGATGCTTCTATGCATAATGATGCTATGATTCGTGATGCGTTGGATGTAATCGGTAAGGAAGCGCTCACGTTAAATGGGCAAAAAAATAGGCTCCACGATCTATTGGAGCAGGGTATTTATACGCCGGAAGTGTTCGCCGAGCGCATGGTTGATTTGAAGGTGCGAATTGCGAAATCTGAAGAAGATCAAAAAAGATTACAGGCCGAATTGCAGGAGCTGAGAGGACAGCGACATGACATCGCCCTGTTGCTGCCTGCCGTACACCATGTATTGGACGTCTATGACGCGGCCGAGAGCGCGCAGGAGAAAAATGAACTTCTCAAATCGGTTATATCTCGGGTGGACTATTTCAAGGAGATTAAGGGGAACCAACATGTCGACCCGAACCAGTTTACTATTCGGGTGTATCCACGAGTTGGTGATCCTTGAGGATATCATATATCGTCGTACGTCTGCGACGAATTCTTCTCGTTGCCGATCTACCCGCAGTACCCGATCGAGAGCTGCGACAGCGGCGCGACCAACTGCTACTGCGGCCCGATGGCCGGCCTCGCGTCTACCCCGGTAACCAACTGCACAAACCTTTGTGGCAACTGCCGCTAAGGGGCCGGGCGACAAAAAAGAGGGCTTCGGCCCTCTTTTTTGCGCGATAACAGGTTGAACATTATCGCCGCGAAGCGCAAGCTATTTAAACGAATTCTTCCTTTGCAGCGGTTTTATGGGTTATAGTGGGCCAACCTCAAAAGCAGAGCAATCGAGCGGATTTTTTCCCGCAAGGCGGCGTCGAGCTCCAGTCAGCGTAGCTGCCGGCTACGCTTCCTTACGCCTCCTTGCCTGCGAAAAAGCCTCTCGCTCGCCTGCCCCGTTTTTGAAGTTGGCCGATGATAAGAACGACGAAGATGGCATGGAGCGCGCGTCCGCCGTTCTTCTTGCTCCTCAAAAGCGCCTCAGCAGTTTTGAGGAAGAGGAGGGGCCACGGAGTGCAAAAAATCCCAGCGTCGCAACGCTGGGATTTTGGAGCGTAGTGCGCCCCGACGTCATGTGGCATAGCAGGCGACGATCTCTCCAAAGTACAGCGTGTGAAAATCTCCATCCTTATAGGAGCGCGCGATGCCCTCCGCCATGCGGTTGCCATTCATGTCCGTGGCGTATACGACGCGGCACTCCAGATGCAAATCGCATTCCGCCACGATCGGGCAGTCGACCGCCTGCGCCGGCGCAGCGGTAATATGCGCCTGCGCAAATTTGTCAGTATCCCGACCCGAGCGGGTTCCGCATAGCTTGAGCGCATCCGCGAGCTCGCCCTGGCGCGGAATGGATACTGTGAATACGTCCGTGCTCTCGACCATAGGGTGCGTGTGGCGAGAGAGCCTTACCATGGCCATGAACACGGGCTTTCCCCACGCGTCTCCTATTGTGGCCCAGCCGATGGTCATGGTGTTGGCGCCTCCGTCGCACTTGGCGTTGAGAAACGCTCCTCCGTTGTTCAAGGCCCAGGAAAGCCTAGGGGTGATATCGGCATGGTTGAGTTTTTTCATGTGAACCTCCTCCTCTATGCGGCGTATCATATGCCGCTTAGCTGTTTTTTAGATCCTTAGCGGTAGCCGATACTAAAAAGAAGTTATCGTGCCCGGGCACGATGATATCGGCCAGGGATGCGAGCTTCTCGTGAGAAGATGTGCAGGCTGCAAAATCCACGCTGTTGAAATAGCCCACGCGAGCGGTGAAGAAATCCCGCGTCATCACGGCGTCGCCCACCACCGCGATCATCCCCTCGGCCGCGCGGAACAGGAGCCCTAAAAGGCCCATAGTATGCCCGGGAAGGGCGATCGCCTTCACGCCCGGAATGATTTCATCTGCGTCGCTTACCGCAATCGCTCCGGGAAGTTTGACGAGCTCCGGCTCGCCGGCGGGGACGTACAGCTTTGCGTGCGAAAGCCCGGAAATCCCCATCGCGTGGTCGCCATGGTGGTGGGTGATAAACACCGCGTCAATATCCTTCAAATGAAGACCCGTGCGCCGAAACAGCGTGGCCTCCATCGCTTCGGGTTCCTCAGAAGGATCGGCCAGAAGAACCTTCCCGTCCGCCCGGATCAACGTGCTGGTACATAGCACCGGGCGCATGGCCTTGTCGTCCCCCTCGCCCCAAAAGCGGTTGCGGCTGATGTTGCCGATGGTTAGAACGCTCCACGTAACAAGTTCTCCCATTGCGAAACCTCCCGTTGCCTTTCTTTTGACGATGCATTAGTGATCTGGCACAATTACCAATACGATTTGGCGCAGATCTTTTTCCATCCGGCATCGTCGCTTTCCGGTTGGCGTAGCGCTGCTACGCCTGCGCTCCGGCCCCTTGTCGGACGGAATAATTTCTCGCGAAACCGCATTTTGAGCTGTGTCAAAACTCTAACGGTAGTACAGCACGCCGGATCTGAAGATCTTATCGAACTTGTCGCCGGGAATGTTTTTGAGAACCCCCGCCATGCCCGCCCGCTCGGAATGCCCCATCTTGCCCAACACTCGGCCGTCCGGGCTACAAATCCCCTCAATCGCCCACATGGAGCCGTTGAGGTTATAGCGCGGATCCATCGTAGGGTTGCCCTCTAAATCGACGTACTGCGTGCAGATCTGGCCGCCCGTGCTCAGGCGCTCGAGCTCGTTCATCGGCGCCACAAACCGGCCCTCGCCGTGAGACACCGGGATCATATGCCGCTCTCCCTCCTCGCACAGCGCATACCAGGGCGACAGCTTGGAAACCACCCAGGTTTCCACCGCGTGGGATACGTGCCTGCCGACGGTGTTAAACGTAAGCGTCGGCGCATCCTCGCGCATATCACGGTACTCGCCGTACGGCGCAAGGCCCAGCTTTACCAACGCCTGGAAGCCGTTGCAGATGCCCAACATCAGCCCGTCGCGCTGTGTAAGAAGCTCCATCACCGCATCCCGAAGGCGTGGATGATTGAGGAACGATACGATGAACTTAGCCGAGCCTTCCGGCTCGTCCCCTGAGGAGAATCCCCCCGGCAGCGCGACGATTTGCGATGCGCGAATTCCCTTTTCGAAGGCCTCGACGCTCTGCTCGATGTCCGAAGGCGTGAGATTGCGCACCACACAGACTTGCGCGCGCCCCCCCGCCCGTTCGAATGCGCGCGCGGTGTCGATTTCGCTGTTCGTGCCCGGAAATGCCGCCACAAATGCTCGCGGAGCGGCAATGGGGGAGGATGCGGCTATGGCGGGCTTGGGCGCGGAGTAGATCTGGGGAATGTCGCCCTCGATGTGCGGCCCTTCGATCGCAAATACGCCGCTAAGCGGCGCTTCGTACGCGACGAGCACGTCCTCCAGCGCAAGGCTGAAGTCTTGCGCGGTGATCATCGTAGCTTCGCTTACGAAGCCAAGCTCGATCCTATCGAGCCCATCCGCGCGCCAATCTCCCTCCACTTCCAGCACAAAGGAACCATAGCGCGGCTCAAACAGCCCGCTATGCGGCAGGTTTTCGAGCTCCGCCCCCAGATGGTTGCCCAAGCACATTTTAGAGATTGCGGCGGCGATGCCGCCAAAGCCCACGGTGTGCGCCGACAGCACCGCGCCCGAGCGGATGCCGTCCCTGACGGCGGCCAGCAGCTTCTTTTGATACTCCCATTCCGGCAGGCGGCTTACATCTTCGCGGGCGGGGAGGTATACGATGCGGTTGCCCGGGCGCTTGAACTCCGCCGAACGGATGAGTTCGGCATCCCCGACGCACAGCGCGAAGGAGACGAGCGTCGGCGGCACGTCAAGATCCATAAACGAGCCGGACATCGAGTCCTTGCCGCCTATGGATGCGACCCCCATCGCCTTTTGCGCGTCCAACGCGCCAAGCAGCGCGGCGACGGGTTTCCCCCAGCGCGCGGGATCCTCGCGCAGGCGCTCGAAGTATTCTTGAAAGGTGAGGTACGCTTTTTCGTGATCCCCCCCGGCGGCCACCAGGCGGGAGAGGCTTTCAAGCACTGCCGCCGCCGAGCCGTGGTAAGGGCTCCACGAGGAAAGATAAGGGTCGAAGCCGTGGGCCATGATCGTGGCCGCGCGGGTTTCGCCATTGGCCGGCAATTTGGCCGCCATGGCCTGCGTAGGCGTCTTTTGCCGCCTGCCGCCATAGGGCATCAGCACGCTCGCCGCGCCGACCATGGAATCGAAGCGCTCCGCAAGGCCCTGCTGCGATGCGGCGTTGAGCGAGCACACCGCGCTCAGCCAGCCTTCCCGGCTGGGAGCGCTCATTTCTCTATAAGGGTGCAGCCCGGCGTCGGGCGATACGATATGCGCGCGCGCATGCTGCTCCGCGCCGTTGGTGTCAAGAAACGCGCGGGAGAGGTCGACGATGGTTTTGCCGCGCCAGCGCATCGAAAGCCGCGGCGCTTGCGTTACCTCGGCCACCGGCGTCGCCTCCAGGTTTTCTTGTGCCGCACCCGCGACGAGCGTCGCAACATCCCCTGGGGCTACCACGACCGCCATGCGCTCCTGGGATTCGGAAATCGCCAGCTCCGTGCCGTCGAGCCCCTCGTACTTTTTCGGAACCTTATCAAGGTCGATGAAAAGGCCGTCGGCCAGCTCGCCGATCGCCACCGACACCCCGCCCGCGCCAAAGTCGTTGCAGCGCTTGATCAGCCGCGTCACCTCGGGGTTGCGCATCAGCCTTTGCAGCTTGCGCTCGGTGACGGGGTTGCCCTTTTGCACCTCCGCGCCGCATTCGGCCAAAGAATCTTCCGTGTGCTCCTTCGAGGAGCCGGTCGCGCCGCCGCAGCCGTCGCGGCCCGTGCGCCCGCCCAGCAGCACCACGACGTCCCCCGGCTCGGGCCGCTCGCGCACCACGTTTTCCTTCGGGGCCGCGCCCACCACCGCGCCGATTTCCATGCGCTTGGCGACGTAGCCCTCGTGGTAAATTTCCGTCACTTGCCCTGTGGCAAGGCCGATTTGGTTTCCGTACGCGGAAAAACCCGCCGCCGCTCCGGCGGCGATCTTGCGCTGGCTCAGCTTGCCGGGCAGGGTGCCTGAAAGCGGCCCGGTCGGGTCGCCCGAGCCGGTGACGCGCATGGCCTGGTAGACGTAGGAGCGACCGGACAGGGGATCGCGGATCGCCCCGCCCAGACAGGTTGCCGCGCCGCCGAACGGCTCAATTTCCGTGGGATGATTGTGCGTTTCGTTTTTAAACATCACGAGCCAATCCTGCATCTTGCCGTTCACTTCGATGGAAACGGCGATGGAGCAGGCGTTGATTTCCTCGGATTCGTCCACCCCGATAAGCTCGCCGCGCTTTTTGAGGATGCGCGGGCCGGTGAGAGCGATGTCCATCAAAGAGGGGGGATTGTCTCTTAGAAGTTCTTCGCGGTCGGCGAGATACGAAAGAAAGCTCTGTTTAATTTGCTGCGCAAAGCCGGCTTGGTCAAACGTCACGTCGTCAAGCGTCGTCAAGAACGTCGTATGGCGGCAATGATCCGACCAATAGGTGTCGATCACGCGAAGCTCGGTAGAAGTCGGATCCCGGCGCTCCTCATCGCGAAAATAGGTTTGCACGAAACAAAGATCCGAATCAGTCATCGCCATGCCCATTTCGCGGCGGTACGCGGCGAGCGCGTCCGGCGGCATGGCGCAAAACCCCGTGGCCGTTTGCACGTCGGGAGCGGCGGGGTATTCGGTATGAAGGGTTTGGGGTTTGTCCGCCGAGGCCTCGCGAGATTCGACGGGGTTGATCACATACGCCTTCACGCGGCGCATATCCTCATCCGAAATCTCTCCGCTCAGCGCAAAGAGCTTCGCGGTTCGCACCCGACCCGTGCGGCCCGTAATGAGCGCGATGCACTGTTCGGCGCTGTCGGCGCGCTGGTCGTACTGGCCGGGCAGGTATTCCACCGCAAACGTCCGCTCGCCGCCGAGCAGCGGAAAGATTTCGTCGTACGCGTCATCCGCCATAGGTTCGCGAAAGATCTGATCCCGCGCGCGCGCGTATTCGGCGCCGCTCAGATCCTCCACATCGTACCGATTCGCAATGCGAACGCTACTCAGCCCGTCAAGGCGAAGATTTTCTTTCAGATCCGCAAGCATTCCCTGCGCTTCGATATCAAACCCTTCGCGCTTGATCACATAGACGCGCCGCACACCCGCCATAGCAATATCCCCCTTGCCGAATTCACATGTCTATACCGCATATTTCCACAAGGACAAGTATAGCATATCCGCGCCCAAATCTTGCGAAGCAAACGTAAAATCCGGTTGCAGACGAGTCGCTGCCAATGAAAAGCCATAGCGCCCGAATGTGAACGAAAAGAATTTTTTAGCATATTTGGATTGACAAAAAGAATTTTTTATCGTATTATGACACATACAATTGAATAGAACGCCTTATAAAGAGTGGTTGAGGGACGGGCCCTATGAAACCCGGCAACCTGCCCGAATGGGAGGGGTGCCAAATCCCGCGGCGAAAGCCGGCAGATGAGGTAAATTTATAGAACCCTTCTGTATTGGCATCGTGCAGAAAGGTTTTTTGCTTTCCATGGGCGTTCTTTCATACACTTGAAAGGAGAATTCCCATGGCTATCCGCACGTTCACTTCCGAATCCGTCACGGAAGGGCATCCCGACAAACTATGCGATCAGATCTCCGACGCGGTACTCGACGCACACCTTGCGCAGGACCCTATGGCCCGTGTGGCCTGCGAAACCATCTCCACCACCGGCATGATTTTGCTGATGGGCGAGATTACCTCAAAGGCTCAGGTGGATTATCAGGCCGTCGCGCGCGAAACCGCGCTTAGCATCGGCTATGATAACGCCGAGTATGGGCTGGACGGCGCGCATTGCTCGGTGATGGTGACGCTGGGCCAGCAATCCCCCGATATCGCCATGGGCGTAAACTCCGCGCTGGAAGGCCGCTCGCAGGGCGCCTTGGATATCGGCGCCGGCGATCAGGGCATGATGTTTGGCTATGCGTGCGATGAAACCCCGTCGCTGATGCCCATGCCTGTCGAGCTATCTCACCGTCTGGCCCGCGAATTTGCCGTGCTGCGCAAAAGCGGCAAGCTTGGCTGGCTTCGGCCGGACGGCAAGAGCCAGGTAACCGTCCGTTACGAGGACGATATTCCCGCACACATCGATTCGGTCGTCATCTCCATGCAGCACGATCCGGATATCTCCTTGGGCGATTTGCAGGCCGCCATCAAAAAAGAAGCCGTCGCGCTGCTGCCTAAAGATCTTGTCGACGACGGCACCGTGTTTTTCATCAACCCGACCGGTCGTTTTGTGATCGGCGGCCCGCACGGAGACAGCGGGCTAACCGGCCGCAAGATTATCGTGGATACGTACGGCGGCTATGCGTGCCACGGCGGCGGGGCCTTTTCCGGCAAGGATCCGACCAAGGTAGACCGCTCGGCCTCGTACATGGCGCGCTATGTCGCAAAAAATATCGTGGCCGCCAAGCTTGCGAAGCGCTGCCAGATCGAGTTGGCATATGCTATCGGCGTGGCGAAGCCCGTATCCGTGCTGGTAGATACGTTCGGAACCGGAAGTTGCTCCGACGACGCGCTGTGTGATTTGGTGAAGAAAACATTCGACCTGCGCCCCGCGGCGATCATCGAGCGCCTGAATTTGCGCCGCCCGATCTACCGGCAAACCGCCGCCTATGGACACTTTGGGCGAAGTGACCTTGCGCTTCCGTGGGAAGAATTGACCGCCGCGAACGAATTGCGCGCCTGACGCGGAACTTTAGCATAGGCTTTGTTAAGACAAACGGGGGAGTCGGCTATGCCGGTTCCCTCGTTACAATGTGCCGGCGAAAAATAGCGCGTATTTTCCCGATTTATGGTACAATCCGTGGAAAAGAGCGGCGGCGGAGGGAGATGTGCGTATGGAGACATTTATATTGGAAGACAAGACGTGTTGGGTAGAGGTTGTGGGGCAGGCTGCGGAAGGGGAGCTTTTGCCCGCCGTCTATGCGCTGATGGACGGCAATTTTTTAGAAAGCCTTCCATCGCTGCGCAAGGCGATCACGCCGATGCTCAAAGCTGTCGAATATAGACCTTTTTTACTCGTGGGCTTTGGCCCGATGGATTGGAATCGAGATTATTCGCCCTGGCCGGCCCCTGCGGTTCAGGCGGGCGCGGAAGGGTTTGCGGGCAACGGCAGGGAGACGCTTTCGTGGATGGAGGAGCGCCTTCTGCCCGAAATTTCCGCGCGCTATCCGGTGAGCGCCGACGAAAATGCACTGTTGGGCTATTCTCTAGGCGGGCTGTTCGCGGTGTGGGCGTTGCATGAAAGCCGGGCCTTTTCCGCGTGCGGATGCTGCTCGGCGTCGCTATGGTACGACGGCTGGGAGGAGTACGCCGCCTCCCACCGCCCCAAAGCCGGATGCCGCGTGTACATGAGCCTGGGCAAATCCGAAGAAAAGGCGCGCGATAGGCGGCTGGCCTCCATCGGAAACGCTACGCGAAGCATGGCCCAACGCCTTGAGGCCGATCCGGCCGTCGCCGAGTTTTACCTGCATTGGAACAACGGCGGGCACTTTAAGGCCGTGGAATACCGGACCGGGCAGGCGCTTACCTGGTTGGTGAAGCGATAGCCGACAAAAGTTTTTAAGAGCGCAGGACAACGCGCCCCCGCCTTGAATCTTTATCGGCAAAGGATGTAATCACCTTGCAAGGAGGGGTTCCATGAAGGCGCTGAGCGTAGATAAAAACGGAAAGCTCGAGGTCTGCCAGATCGACCGCCCAACATATGGCGATTGCCAGGCGCTGGTCAAAACACTCAGCTGCGGCGTTTGCAACGGCACGGATATGAAGCTGATTCACGGAAACTTTAAGCTGGTGGATCAGTATCCGACGCTGCTGGGGCACGAGGCCGTGGGCCGCGTGATCGAGATCGGCTCCAAGGTCAAAGGGCTCAAGGTCGGCGATATGGTGCTTTTGCCGTATCTATACGGCAAGCCCGGCGGCTATTTTACCAATTGGGGCGGTTATGCCGAGTATACCGTCGTCGGGGACGCGCAGGCGTATATGGAAAACGGCATGGGCCCGGGAACCCCGCTCCACGATGAGGCTGTGTTTGCGCAGACGGTGATCCGCCCCGAGGATAAAGTCGACGCCGTAGGCGCGTCGATGATCATCACGTTCCGCGAAGTGCTCAGCGCCATGCGCAGGTTCGGTTTTTTCCCCAATGCCGATGCAGCCATTTTCGGCGCGGGGCCGGTGGGGCTGTGCTTCACGAAGTTCGCCAAGCTGCTGGGGCTTCATACGGTGATCAGCGTGGATATTTTCGACGAAAAAGTCGCGCAGGCCAAGGCTATGGGGGCGGACTACGCCTTCAATTCAAAGATGTGCGACATCGAGGCGGAAGTAAGGCGGCTGCTTCCCAAGGGCGCGGATTTTGTCGTGGACGCGGTGGGCGTGAACGACCTGCTCAACCAAGGCCTGCGCCTGGTCAAAGACAACGGCAAGGTGTGCTGCTACGGCATATCGCCAAACTTGGGCATGAACCTTAACTGGAGCGGCGCGCCCTACAATTGGGGACTGCAGTTCGTGCAGATGCCCTCGAAGCTGGAAGAGGCCCAGGCGCACAACCAGGTGATGAGCTGGCTGAACTTCGGCATTCTCAACCCGTACGATTTTATTTCCGACGTCGTGCCCTTTGAAAACATCCTCGATGCGTTTGCGCTGGTGGAAAAGCGCGGTGCATCGACGCAAAAAATCGTGATCCGCTACGACGAATAAGGAGGAAATGCCATGCAAACGCCCCGCCTTTTTTGCCTGCTGCCCGAAGAATACGTCTGCACGCCGGATGGCTTTGAAATCGACACAAACGGCGATTTAATCCTTTCCTGCCCAAACTACGCCGACGACGCGATGTCCGGCTGCGTGGTGAGGATCGACAAGCAGAAAAACATCTCCAAGTGGTTCGACGTGCCCGTGCACCCGGAAACAAACATCGCCCGCAACATGGGCATCGCGTTTGACGGCGAGGGAAAGCTCTACATCTGCGATAACCAGGGCTGGTCCGGCAAGGAAGAGCTTGCGTTCAAAGGCAGGGTACTCATGGTCAAGGCCGATAGGCAGGGCAACATCCTCGAAACGGCGGTGATCGCGCACGATATGGAGCACCCCAACGGCATCCGCATCAAGGACGGCTACATGTATGTGACGCAAAGCTACCTCACCCCGGAAAAGCACCCCTCCGGCAAGCTGATGAGCTGCGTATACCGCTTCGGCCTCGATGAGCGCGATATTCATGTAACGAACACGCTGAAGGACAAGCACATCTTTGCCACCTTCCTTACGCACAACCCCGATTGTCAGTACGGCGCGGACGGCATCGCGTTTGACGAGGCGGGCAGCCTGTACGTCGGCAACTTTGGCGACGGCGAGGTATATAAAATCACGTTCAACCCTGACGGCTCGCTCAAGGAAAACAAGCCCTTCGCCAAGGATTCGGCCCACCTTCAGAGCACCGACGGCATGGTGTTTGACGATGAAGGTAATCTGTACATCGCCGATTTTTCCGCGAACGCCATCGCGATGGTGTCGCCCGAGGGAAAGGTCACCCGAATCGCTAAGAGCCCGGATACGGACGGCCTGCAAGGCGAGCTGGATCAGCCCGGCGAGCCGGTGATCTGGCAGGGCAAGATCGTTGCGTCCTGCTTTGATCTGGTGACCGGGCCGGACAAGGTAAACACCGCCCACGAGATGCCCGCAACCATTTCGGAACTCGACCTGCCGAAGGCATAGGAGGGCAAGCGATGCAACCGATCGAAAAGGTAAAGCTCGCGCTGCTGGCGATGCAGCGCTACAACTGGGAGCAAGGCGTTGCCATGCAGGCGTTTTTTGAGCAGGGCGACGAGGACACGGTGATCGCCATGGCCAAGGAAGCCGCGTACCGGCGCGTGCCGGACGGCCGGACGGCGATGATCGGCGGTTCCGACGCGGCGACCGACCCGTGCTCCACCGGCGAGGCCATGCTGCTCGCGTTTAAAAAAACGGGAGACCCGGAGCTTCGCGAGGCGTTGGACGCCTTGCTTGCCTGGGCGCTCACCGGCGCGCCGCGCAATGCGGAGGGCATCGTGTACCATGTGGTGAGCAAGCCGCAGTTCTGGGTGGATTCGATGTACATGCTGCCGCCCTACCTTGCGGCGGCGGGGCACCCTAAAGAGGCCGTCAAGCAGATCGACGGGTATTGGGCCGCGCTGTACGACCCGGACGCGCGGCTGATGAGCCATATATGGGATGACGACAGAAAACAGTTTACAAAGCGCGCTTTCTGGGGCGTCGGCAACGGCTGGACGGTGGCGGGGCTCGCGCGGGTGATTGACCTTTTGCCTGAAGACATGCAGGCCGAGCGCGCCCGACTCATCGGCAGGGCGGCGATTTTGATCGATTCACTGCTCTCGCACATGCGGCCCGATGCGCTGTTCCACGATGTGGTGGACGACCCCGGCACTTTTGTGGAGACTAATCTTTCGCAGATGCTTGCGTATACGATTTTCCGCGGTACCGCGTCCGGCTGGCTGCCCGAGGCGTGGCTCGGTTCCGCGCGCGCTATGCGTAGCGCTGCCCAGGCCAAGGTGGACCGCTTCGGGCTCGTGCGCGACGTGTGCGGCGCGCCGCACTTTGACAAGCCCGGCGTCGCACCCGAGGGTCAGGCGTTTTATTTGTTGATGGAGAGCCGGGCCCACTGACTTCGGTTTGCACTGCGCTCCGAAAACCACCCACCATACTGCGGTATGGTGGGATTTTTTGCGCTGCGTGCCCCCTCTTTCCACAAGACGCTCAGGCGCCTTGTGGGGGTAAGAACGACAGCGCAGAAAGTGGGGGAGTCCTACCTGCCCGTGCGCCACGCCGACCTCGTGTCGATATCGCTTGCTTCCTGTGATTTCTCAGGCCGAGAGGATTGCGATTTTCGCATTCAAGCACCGGCAAAAGAAAGTGCGCTTCAAAGTCATTTCGCGTATAGCTAATATGACTCTAGTACAGGTTGATTTACATTTTATTATCAAATGCACGGTTATTGGATGCTGAATGTGTCCATGGTATATTTTTGCGGGAATGATTCCTATGCTCGATAAATGAAAAGATCAAAACATTTAATTGCGGTGCTGGATTTGTTGTCATTGCAGAACCGAATCCAAAATTGCCGCATTGGAAAAATCATCGAAATTCAGCGAATATTATGCGCTTGGAGAGGCGGTGAAAGGTGCCCCTGGGTTGCATATGCAAACAATCTACAACGGGATTTGAGGGAGAGGAACTAAGATGAGACTGTTGATGAATGGTAAAACTAAAGATGTTTACGATTTAGAGAATGGCAATTACCTGCTCAAATTTAAAAACGATGCCACAGTCGACGCGGATGGCAATCTAGACCCTGGCGGAAACGTGGTTGGAGCCTCTATCGAAGGGCTCGGGCGGGCATCTTTGCACTTGACAAAATACTATTTTGAAAAAATCAATGCCGCGGGTATCCTCACCCATTATATCGACAGCGATCTGGACGCAACTGCCATGATGGTACATCCGGTAACACTGTTTGGCAAAACGGGAATCGAAGTCATTTGCCGGCTTAAAGCTGCGGGCAGTTTCTTGCGTCGTTATGGAGAGTATTGCACCGAGGGGCAGGATTTAGACTTTTTTGTCGAGATTAGCCTCAAGGATAACGTGCGCGGCGACCCAATGATTGCTCGGGATGCATTGGCCATTCTGAGAATCTTGAGTTTTGCCGAATATGACGATTTGGTAGCCCGGACTAAACAAATAGCTGCTCTCATTCGCGACGATTTGGCCGCCAAGAACCTGGATCTTTACGATATAAAGCTCGAATTCGGCCGAATTGACGGTAAGATCGCGCTGGTCGATGAATTTTCGTGGGGCGTTATGCGGGTCTATAAAGATGGCGAGTGGTTACAACCCCTTGCATTGAGCAAATACTTCGTTTAAAACCGGCCTCGAGCCCGAGGGTCATGGGAGTGCCCCAATAAGCCTATGCCCGAAAAAACTGCTAAGCAGTAGCCGATTTTGAGGAGTAAGAAGAACGACGGGGCAAGAAACCGGAGTGCGCGTTCCTCGTTCTTCTTAATCCCCAAGAAACCTCAGTTTCTTTGGGAAGAGGAGGGGCGCAGTGCGCTCCGACGCTATACCCACAGTCCGCCGACCTGATAGATGATCAGCGCGACGATGTACGCGCAGCCGATGCCCCATAAAAGCGCGATGGCCGTCCACTTGCGGGAATTCATCTCGCGACGGATGGCTGCGAACGCGGCGATGCAGGGCATATACAAAAGCACAAACGCGAGAAACGCATAGGCCGAAAGCGGCGTAAACGCGCCCTGAAGCGCTTGCGTAACGCCCAGGGAGCCCGCGCCGTACAGAAGCGTCATCGTGGCGACGATGGATTCCTTGGCGATGAAGCCGCTGAGCAGCGACACGGCCGCTTGCCACGTGCCAAACCCAAGCGGCCTGAGCAACGGCGCAATCAGCCTGCCGAGCCACGCGAACATCGAATCGGCGTTGTCTGTCACCGCCTGCATGCGGAAGTTGAACGTCTGCAAAAACCAAATCGCCACGCTCATCGCGAAGATTAGCGTGCCCGCGCGCACGAGAAAGCCCCGCACCCTGTCCCACACGTGTAGCGCTATGGTGGCAAGCCCCGGCATACGGTAGGGGGGTAGCTCCAGTACGAACGAGGCCGCGTCGCCGCGAAATAGCGTTTTGCGCAGTACCAGCCCGGATAGCACCGCCACCACCATGCCCAGCACGTACATGCTGAACACCACCACCATTTCGTTGCCCGGGAAGAAGGCGCCGGCCATCAACGCGTACACCGGCAGCCGAGCGCCGCAGGACATAAAGGGCGTCAGAAGGATCGTCATGCGGCGGTCTTTTTCCGATTCCATCGTGCGCGCGGCCATCACCGCGGGCACAGTGCAGCCAAAGCCCATCAGCATGGGGATAAAGCTCTTGCCCGACAGCCCAAGCTTGCGCAGCAGCTTATCCATAATGAAGGCCGCCCGGGCCATGTAACCCGAATCCTCCAGCAGCGATAAAAACAAGAACAGCAGCGCGATTTGCGGCAGGAAGGTGATCACGCCGCCCACCCCGCCGATGATGCCGTCCACCACCAGGCTTATCACCCATGGCGCGGCCCCCAGTAATGAAAGCCCCGCCGTCGCGCCTTCGGACAGCCAGCCGAGGGCCGTTTCCATGCCGTCCTTCAAAAAAGTGCCCGGCGGGCCGAATGTGATGGCGAACACGACAAACATCATAAGAAGGAAGATGGGGATCGCCAAGACCCGGTTGGTCACCACGCGGTCGATCTTGTCGGACAGCGTCATTTCGCCGGGCTTGAGCGCATGGGTTACCGCCCCTTTTACGATTTGGGCCACGAGCCGGTAGCGGCAATCCGCCACCATGGTTTCACGGTCTCCATAAGGGCTGGTGGCCTCGTATTCCCGCGCGACGTCCTCGATATAGTCGATATCCGCATGGGAAAGCCGAAGATGCTTGCCGATGGGCGCGTCGCCCTCCAGCAGCTTGATCGCCGCCCAGCGCACGGGCAGGTGCGCACGGTGCGCCGCGTGGTGGATGCGCTCGGCGATTTTTTTCACGGCGGCCAAGGTGTGCTCGTCGTAGCGGGCCATCACATCCGGGGGCTCGTATGCGAGCAATCGCGCCGCGTACGGATCTTCCTCGATCAGCTTATGCTCCAGGGCCTCGTGCTCCGGGGCCGCGCGCATCTCCCAGCCGTGATGCTCTACGACGTGGTGCTGTGCGATCGCCGCGTGCAGGAGCCTGTGCGAATGCTCTACGACCTCCATTACGTTTTCTCCGTTGCGCGCGACGATGGGCAGGGCCGGCGCGCCCAGGTTGCGCGAGAGCATATCGCAATCGATGGAATCCCCGCGCTTGAGCACTTCGTCCATCATGTTCACGGCCACCACCACCGGGATGCCCAGCTCCATCAGCTGCAACGTCAGGTAGAGGTTCCGCTCGATGTTCGTTCCATCTACGATATCGATGATCGCGTCGGGGTGTTCTCGAGTGATGTAGTCCCTGGTGACGATCTCCTCCATCGAGTAGGGAGAGAGCGAATAGATGCCCGGAAGATCTACGATCCGCACGCTCTCGCCGTGGAACTTCATCGCGCCTTCCTTTTTTTCCACCGTGACGCCCGGCCAGTTGCCCACATACTGGTTCGAGCCGGTCAGCGCGTTAAACAACGTGGTTTTGCCGGCATTGGGATTGCCCGCCAGTGCAAGCGTCATAAACAAAGCGATATTTCCCCTCCCCCGCCTTTATCGTGACCGAACGCCAAAATGAACACATCTGAGCGGCACGGCGCTAAGCGCCTTCGCGGGCGGGCATGCCCCCCGCCGAAGGGGAACGCGCACGGCGCGCCTGTGGCCGGAGCCGAGCGCGTGCAGTGCACGCATAGAGCGAGGCGCAAGGCCCGTGAGTACGAGGTAATTCGCGAGCCTTGCGATGCGAGAACCCGTACGAACGGTAAGCTCCGCCTTGCGGCACACTATAGTCGCCCAACTTCAAAAGCGGTGCAGACGAGCGAGAGATTTTTTCGCAGGGCAAGGAGACGGAAGGAGGCGTAGCCGGCAGCTACGCTGACTGGAGCTCGACGCCGCCATGCGGGTAAAGGTCCGCTCGCATGCTCTGCCTTTGGGGTTGGGCGACTATAAATATTCTCGCTCA
>JAVBNW010000094.1:0-36858 GCA_031551255.1 Eubacteriales bacterium
AGAGATTTTTTCGCAGGGCAAGGAGACGGAAGGAGGCGTAGCCGGCAGCTACGCTGACTGGAGCTCGACGCCGCCATGCGGGTAAAGGTCCGCTCGCATGCTCTGCCTTTGGGGTTGGGCGACTATAAATATTCTCGCTCATCTTATGCTCGTTTTGGGATTCGGTCACGATATAGGCGGCGTTGCGCGGATGGGAGGCGGCTCGGATGGCGACCGAATACACGTGGAAATCTCAAAAGAGCGCCGACGATATCGTCGCCGCGCTGCGAGAAAGGACCGACCGGAAGCGACGCGGCAATCCCTGGTCGTTCCGCTGCCGCAATGGCGAAGGCGGCCGGTATATGTTCATGTTGGCGTACGATTTATACTGGCGCCGCAGCGCAACCTACCGCCGCGCATCCCTGAAAGGCGAAATAACTCCGTCGCCGCAGGGCTGCACGATCGCGGCGCGGACGAAGTTCCGCTGGGAAAATATCTGGATCTACTGTATACAGAGTTTCTTTGTCGTCATCGGCATCGCAGCGCTGTTGGCGGGGATTGAAGGGGCCGTTTGGGCAGCTCTGCTGGCCTTTTTGATGGCCGCCTGCTCGCTAGGATGGCACTTATTCACCTATATACAGGGAAAGGATGAGCACCCGCACGTGGAGATAATCAGCGACGCCGCCCAAGCGGAACCCATCTCAGTCGTCATCGACTCAATAACCGGCGCATAGCCTCTTTTTTCTTCGAGGAACAGAAATTTCGGCATCCCGCATAATTCCGGAAGCTCGTGAACGAAAGATACTTGGCGATGATCGCTAGGTTTGTGGCGTAACGATAAGCTAACGATTCTCTTTGTCGCATTTTCCTCGTCGTGCTTTCCCGACGGGGGGCTTCACGGAGGGGTACGCGTACCCCCCCCGTGCCGTTTACGCCTTGGGCATCCTGCGAAGCGCCCTTAAGAACAGGTAGCGCATCCTGCCCACGGCCTTTTTAATCTGCACATCCAGCTCGCCCCGGTACGCGTTGGCGTGGTCGATGTCGTTGCGGGAAGGCTCCATGCCGCCGTAGCGCACCCGCACCCAATACTCCGCCACCAAGCCGAGGCTGCCCTCCGGGTTTTCCACCGCCGAATCGATGCGCGCCGCATAGCTGTAGGGCGTTTCCCCTATGCGCATCGGGACGCCCAGCATCGAAAGCTCGCGCAGAATGTCGCGCCAGATGACGGCGAGCTGCTCGGAGCGACCGGGGTGCCTGACCTCGAGGCGGTCGGTGGCCCAACGGCGCTCGTGCGCGCCAAGCACGAAGAAGAACGTCGCGATCAGCACAATAAGCCCCGCCGCCGCGTACGCCCACCACGGTATGGAAAACATGGCCCCGCCGACAAAATCGAGGGGCGAATCGTCCTGCGTGTCCAATTCGGAGGGTGGGGTGGGCTCGGGCATATAGGCGTAGTCGGATTGGGCCTGCGCTTCGGCGCGCGCCATGGGCGTCGCGTCAAAGGGCAGCCAGCCCGCACCGGAAATATACACCTCCGCCCACGCGTGCGCCTGGTTGGCCTTGACGGTATACCCTATCTCCGTCGACCGGGTGGAACCGGCCAGCAGAAACCCTTCGACATACCGCGAAGGCAGCCCCGCCGTGCGAGCCATCACCGCCATGGCCGACGCGTAGTATGTGCAATACCCCTCGCGGGTCTCCAGAAAGTATTCGACAAAATCCCGATCCGCGGGCGGATCTTGCGGCGTAAGCGTATAGGTGAAGCGGCGGGTATTCAAAAGATAGTCGCGAATCGCCAACGCCTTTTCGTAGTCGTTTTGGGCCTGCGCCCCCTGGATGATCTCCTTCGTCAGTTCTCCGACGCTTTGAGGAAATTCCTCCGGAAGCCCCAGATACAAAAACGCGTTGCGTTCGGCGGTTTCGGCGTCGGTTTCGGGCAAAAGATCCATCTGATACAACTGGTTCATCGCCACGGGAAAGCTTGCCGAGTACGTCATCGGCACGCGCGCGTTAACGAGGTAGGACGCGTTCATCGGCACGATGCGCTTGGAGAACGCCTCGGAATTTTCGTCGAAATTCGTGATGATATCGGCGGATGCAGGGTCGATGCCGCGCACGCGACCTACGGTAAAGAGCGTGGAGTTCATGTTGGAAAGGTGGGTGACGCGCAGCGCAAACTCGCGGGAAAACAACTCGTCCGTCTCTTTGCCCTGCGGGGGAAGAGCAACGCCCATGATGCCATCCTGCCGGTCGGCGATTAGGGGGTTATCGAGCCGATACGTGCGGATGGACGCGGAGCGCGCCCAGGAAGAGCCGGTATAGTAGTTGCGCACGTTGCCGCGCAAAAGCCCGGGCGTCACGCTCGAAACTGCCAGCACCTCGTGATCCGGAAGCGACACCGCTCCGCCAAGCCGGTCGCCCAGCGGCTGGAAGCCCATGCTGGCAATGGAAAAGGAGCTGTGTGGGCGCTGAAAGCCGGTGTAATCGCTGAACAGATCGTTGACGTTATCCAGCATCTTTTCGACAAACGGCGTGCGCAAGCGGCTGGTATCTTCGGGTACGATAAGCGCCGTCAGCCCCGATGCCATGAGCACGAACGCCATCGCAAGCGCCATCGCCGAGAGCGGAGCGGAAGGGGCCTTGCGAAAACCTCGCATCGAAAACACCAGCGCGCATCCTACGGCGGCGGGCCATAGCGCGGGCAAGATGACGGCGCCGCTCAGGCTCCACTCGAGCATGGATACGCCAAGGGCCATAAGCGCCATGCCCAGCGCCGTTCGAAGGCGAAACGCAAGCAATGCCGCGGCCAAGCTGCACGCGGCGATGATCGCGGAAAATAGCGCGGGATCGTATGCGGAATCGTACGGGGTTTGCCCAAACAAAAAGCCGCTTACATAGCCGGCATTCTCGCTCAGCAGTTCCCATAGCGCTCGCATCTGCGCCGGGGTAAGCGAGCGCCATAGGATGAACGCGGCGATGCCTGCGGCCGCGGCAAAGCCCAAGAGGGTGTAGCGGTTATACAATATGATGCAAAACGCCAGCGTGGCCAAACACGTCCACATCACGAGGTTTGCTATGGGCATGGGAAGGTATTGCCCAAAGAATAGGCAAAGGGCGAGCCCCGCCGCAAACAGCATGACCGCAGGCAATAGCGCCGCGCGCGCTGCCAGCTTGCCAAGCGGCGATGCCTTTTGCTTCGGAAGACTTGCGCGCCCGACAACCCCAAGGGCCTTCTCCCGCTGCGCGCTCATACAAGCACCCCCCGCACGGCGCCCATATCCTCGCCAGGAGAGATGGCGCGGCAACGCACGCCGCGGCGACTGAGCTCCCCGGCGATGCGGTCGACGCCGTTTTGCCTCTCGCTGGGCGTCGCAACCACCACGGCGGCCACGTCGTTGCCCGCCTCGCGCAGCGCCAGCATAGCCCCATACAGCTTGGGCGCAAGCTGCGTCGTGATGAGGAGCACGTGCTGCCCCTTTTCGTGCGCCTCCAGCGCGAGCACGTCAGTCAGCTCATATTGTCCGTCGAATGCGGCGAGCGTAAAATACGCATACATAGGCCCGAAATCCCGCGGCTCGTCGCCCTGGGCCTCGTAACGCTGCGCGCCGTATGCCGCAAGGCGAACCGGCGCCCTATCCTCGAGCAATTGGTGCGCGAGCGCGGCGGCGGCCTCCACCATCGCATCCTCGATCTCCAGCGCCTTCACGCCTTCGCGGCCGTGGCGATGCACATCCAGCAAAAGAAGCGTCTTAGGGCGCGCGCTTCCCTCGAATTCGCGCACCAACACGGCGCGCCGCCGCGCCGACAGCTTAAAGTGGACCCACTTGAGCGCGTCGCCCGGACGAAAAGCGCGGATATCCCGCACGGAGGACACCTCCTGCGCGGAAACATCCGCCGCGTCCATGCGGCCCTGGCGTATCAGCGCCACCTGCGCGTCGTCCCTGAGCGACATCACGCGCGGGCGCACCGTAAGGCGCAAGGGCTTATAGTAGGTATACCTGCGCAGCGGAATGGTGAGGGCGATCAGGCCGAAAAGATCCGTCACCCGCAAGGACATAAGCCCGGGCGCATATTCTCCGCGATAGGTACACAGGAAGGCCGTGGAAACGCGCAATATTCCCCTGGCGGGAATGTCTCCTTCCAGCATGTGCAGCGGCGCGCCGGTCAGGTTGTCCGGCAACCAGTACAGCGCGCAAACGCGCGCGTAGGGCACGACGCCCTCGTTGTGCAGGGCGATGGAAAGCTCCACTTCCTCGCCTTTTATAGCCTCCGAACTCGAGAGGGATTGCTCAAAGCGGAACGACGCCGCGGTATACAGAACATGCGCGAGCGCAAACAAAAGTAGCGCGACGAAAAACGCAAAGATAAGGGCGTAAAACACATCGCCGGTGTACATCGCGGCAACGAGCACGCCCGCCATCAGCCCAAAGTAGGCCGCCCTGCGCGCGGTCATTCCGCATCGGGCACGCGCACGGCCGTTGCGATGTTGCGCAACGCGCGCTGGGGCGTCATATCGCGCAGGCGGGCTTCGGGCTTGAGCAAAATGCGGTGGGCGAACACCGGCGCGAGCAGCCGCTGCACGTCGTCGGGGATTACATAATCCCGCCCGCACACAAGCGCATAGCCCTTAGCCGCCGCATTGAGCGCGATGGCGGCGCGCGGGCTCGCGCCCAGCGCAATGTCGTCGTTTTCGCGGGTTCTGGCGCACAGCATGGCGATGTATTCGCGCACCGATACGGGCGTTCGCACACTTGCGGCCTCGCGCTGCATCGCGAGCACGTCCTCCGGCGCGGCCACAGGCTGTATGGCGGCGAGGGCGCCGCCGATCTCCGCGCGCGTCATGATCTCCACCTCTTCGGCCATGGAGGGATAGCCCATGTGGATGCGCATCAAAAAGCGGTCGAGCTGGGCTTCGGGCAGCGGATAGGTGCCCGCGAAATCCACCGGGTTTTGCGTGGCGAGCACCATGAAGGGCTCGGGTAACATGTAGGTGGTGCCGTCTACCGTCACCTGCCCCTCTTGCATCGCCTCGAGGAGGCTCGACTGCGTCTTGGGCGACGTGCGGTTGATCTCGTCAGCAAGCACGATCTGGCTCATCACGGCCCCTTGGCGAAACGCGAACTGCCCGCTTTGAAAATCCATCACCGAAAAGCCGGTGATATCCGAAGGCATGACGTCGGGCGTAAACTGAATGCGCACAAAGCTCAGCGAAAGGGCCCGCGCCAATGCGGATACCAACGTAGTTTTGCCGATGCCCGGCACGTCTTCGATCAGCGCGTGGCCGCGGGCGAGCAGCGTTACGAGCAGCATGTCGATCGCCTCGCCCTTGCCAACCATCACCGATTCAATCGCCTTGCGGATTGCGGGCAGCATGTGTGCCGCGTGCGTCGTCTCCTGCATGCAGGCTCTCCCCCCGCGGCGTATCGCCGCTCGCATTTTATCGTCGCCGAACCTTAAAACAAGCACAAGATAAGCGAGAATATCTTGGGGCAGCAAAGCGCGCCGGATGCAAATTCGGCACGCAACATCTCCCACCTTGGCGAGAGACTCACGAAAGGCATGCGCGTTTGAAAAATCAAAGCCCCATCCATTGTAACATAATTTGGCGTTTTGAGCAGGATGCAAATGCGCGAATATGCGGCTTTATGCCGATCATAGCGTCAGTAGCGCCGCGTAGTCAATAGACCTCTTGCGAAACTAAAGACGACGGCGGAGCGGGAAAAATGGCGCGAGGCGTCGTCGGTTTGTACTGCGCTCTATTCCCCGCGCACTGCGGTGCTGCGGGGAATTGGCGCTTCGTGAAACCTCCTCTTCCCAAAAAACTGAGGTCTCTTTGGGAGCAAGAAGAACGGGGAACGTGAGTTCTGTGCCTCCTTCGTCGTTCTTCTTACTCCTCAAAACCGCCTCAGCGGTTTTGAGGAAGAGGAGGAACGGCGCAGTGAACGAGCTTTCGCACCGCAGTATGAAAGCTAGCGATACGTAGCGCGCGACGACGAGGCGCTTCCACCGCTGTTTTGGAGTTTCGCATGAGGTCTAATGCAACCCCGGAAGGGGCATGGAGGGATATGCATTTAGCGAAAGATCGGCGACATCACCGCGCTTTAGCCGGTAGTGCGCGGCCACGGCGATCATGGCGGCATTGTCGGTGCAGCGCTCAGGCGCTGGGAATGCGATTTTCAGCCCCATTTCCCGCCCTCTGCGGAGCGCCTCGCGGCGCAGGAGGCTGTTGCACGCGACGCCCCCCGCCAGCGCAAGGGTACGGGAGGAGCAGCGGGCGGCCTCGGGCAGCGCGCGGTCGAGCAGCTGCTCCACCACCGCCCGGCGAAATGACGCGGCCGCATCCCGTGGCGCGACGGGCTTGTCCAGCCTCTTGGCGCGCTCGAGCGCCTGCAAAAGCCCGGTTTTCATGCCGGAGAAGCTAAAATCCCCACCCGCGTCGGGCTTTTTAAACGAAAGCGCGCTATCTTGGCCTTGCTCGGCCAGCGCGTCCATGTGCGGGCCGCCGGGGTAGGGCAGGCCCAGCGCGCGAGCCGCCTTATCGAAGGCCTCGCCCGCCGCGTCATCGCGGGTGCGGGCGATCAGCGTATAGGAACCATACCCTTCCACCCGCACCAGGTGGCTATGCCCGCCGGACGCGATCAGGCATACATAGGGCGGCACAAGATCTTGATGGTCGATATAATTGGCGCTGATGTGCCCTTCGATGTGGTGTACCCCCACCAGCGGGACGTCCAGCGATAGCGCGATGCCCTTGGCGAACGACAGCCCGGTAAGCAGCGCGCCGATCAGCCCTGGGCCGTTGGTGACGGCCACCGCCCCCACATCCGCAAACGAAAGCCCCGCCCTTTCAAGGGCCAGGGAGGTCACCGGCACGAGCGCTTCGACATGCTTGCGCGAGGCGATCTCCGGCACAACGCCGCCATAGGGGACGTGGTCGGCGATTTGCGAGGCGACGGCCTCGCCTACAATAACGCGACCGCGGGCCAGAGCGCACGCGGTCTCGTCACAGGATGTTTCGATGGCCAGGATTGTCTTCATAGGTCGTCTCCGGGCATTTGGGCGATGATGCGGTCGAGGCTTTTCATAATATCCTCCATGGAAGGCGTATCGTCAGGAGGAACGACGGGCTTTGCCTCCTCGCCCTCGCCCGCCAATTCGATGGACAGCTCGAGGGTTACGCCCTTGGCGAGGTTGCCGCTCAGCAGCGCGGAGGCGGGCAGGCGCACCGGCACGCGCAGCGTAAGCGGGGCATCTTCGCCCTGCGCGGGCAGAACCTGTGCCGACGCGGGCGCGACGCTCCATACGGCAGGCAAAGTCGCCGCGGCTTGAGCCTCGGGCAGCTTGGGCGCCTCGGGCATTGTGTACACGGGTTGTGCGTCCGCCTCGGCGGGCGCATTCTGCGGCGCGGCCGCTTCCTCGGCCACCGGGGCCTGGGGCATCGCGGGCGCGGCTTCCTGCGCGGCAAATGTGTTGCCCCACGGGGGCAGCTCAGGAGCCTGCGGCATCGCGTACACGGGTTGCGCATCCGGCTCGGCGGGCGCATTCTGCGGCGCGGCCGCTTCCTCGGCTACCGGAGCTTCCGGCGCAGCGGACGCGGCTTCCTGCGCGGCAAATGTGTTGCCCCACGGCGGCAGCTCAGGGGCCTGCGGCATCGCATAAACAGGCTGTGCGTTCGGCTCGACGGAAACGCTCTGCGAAACCGGCGCTGCTTCCTCGGCTACCGGGGCTTCCGGCGCAGCGGGTGCGGCTTCCTGCGCGGTCGCATCGCAAGCGGCCTCGGGTTCGCCGGAAACGGTTTCCGGTTCCTCCGGCTCAGGGGCGGGCTTCACCGTGGCAATGTCTTCGTCGGGCATCAGCGGCTGGTCATCCGCATCGCTGAGCCCGAATTGCTCAAAAATCTCCTCGGCATGCGGGCGCTCGTCCTGGGAGCCATCCAGCACATAGCGCTCGCCGTCCGGCGCGCGCACGGCGGTAATGGGCTCCTCGACGACGCTGGCGGCAAGTCGCGCCGCCAGCGTGAGCTCCCCGGCGGCTTCACGGTCTTCGCTTATCTGATCCGCCAGGCGCTTCTCCTTGCGCATGGACACCGCGCGGGAAATGAGCGCCACAGCAACCACGATCGCAACGCCCGCGGCGAAGAGGGCGCCGATGAACGCGGCCAGGTGCACGAAGAACTGCGTCGGCATCATCTGCAAAAGCACGCTGTCGGCCGGGAGCTGCCAAAGATCGTTGTTAAAGAAGATATGGTGAAACTGCGTGAACGCCGTCTGAAAATTGAGCGCGATGTAGACAGCCAAGGCCGCCACAAGCGCGAAAAACACGCCGACGCCCCACAAGAAGCCTACCGCGATGTTGCGCCCCCTGTCCGCGCGCTGGGATACGAGAAACGAAACCGTCCATAGCACGAGCCATGCAACCAACCCGAATACCGTACCGTAGCGTGCCAGATCGAACAAATATTTGACATCTTTCATATGCGCCTGATCGCGCTCGGAAAACACGCCGCGCAGCTCGCCGCCGATATAGGCGTTGATCTCCAGGTTCGGAGCATTGCCCTTCATATAGTCGATCAGCGAATAGGTGATGTTATCGAGCGTAGCCCGCTCGCAGCCGATCGTCTGCTCCTGATGAAGGATGTCGTATTCGTGAAAATATACCTGGGGCGTGAACGCGATAAGGATTGTCGCACCCAGCAGCAGCGCCAAAAGGAGCGGCACCGCCGACACCGCCGACACCCATTTTTGCAATCGTCTCATGGTACATTCCTCCACAACACCGCTCTGGCCGGGGCGCCATCCCCGCCGGGCAACAAAATCGGAAGGCAGCAAAGAGTATATTCTCCCGGCGGAGCGGCTGAAAGATCGAGCCCTTCCAGCAAAGCGACGCCGTTTTTCAAAAGCAGCGCATGCAGGGCGTCTCCGCCCACGCTTGGGCCATCCACGCCCAACAAGGCGGGATAAGGCAAATCATCAGGCCATGTAGCAATCGGCCGCGCATTTCGCAAAAGTATCTTATTATAGTACGGCGCTTGCGACATAAACGTTTCAAATTCGACGACATTCGCAGGGCCGATCAGCGCATCAAGCGAAAGCGCCTCCACCCCCGGCGCACCGGCCAGATAGTGGCAGGGCGCATCAAGGTGTGTGCCCGCGTGCGCCGACATCGAAAGCATGGAAACCCGCGCCCCACCCTGCACCCGATCGTCGGCAAAAACCTGCACCCGCGTGGGCGGGTCGCCGGGGTAGACGCGCATGCCGCTTTCCACGCGCCGCGAAATATCGATCCACATAAGCGCCTCTGAGCTTGTCAGCTCTGTTTAAGATATTCATGGATGAAGCCATCCAGTCCGCCGTTCATCACGGAATCCGTCGAGCCCACCTCAAAACCGGTGCGGTGGTCCTTGACCATGCTGTAGGGATGGAACACATAGGAGCGGATTTGCGAACCCCACTCGATCTTTTTCATTTCTCCCTTGATCGAAGCCATCTTATCGGCGGCCTCGCGCTCCTTCACCTCGGCCAGCTTTGCGCGCAGCATGCGCATGGCGGTTTCTCGGTTTTGAATCTGGCTGCGCTCGTTCTGGCATTGCACCACGATGCCGGTGGGCAGGTGGGTGATGCGCACCGCGGAATCCGTACGGTTGACGTGCTGCCCGCCCGCGCCGCCCGCGCGGTAGGTATCGATGCGCAAATCCTCTTGGTTGATCGGGAACTCGCCCTCATCCTCGAGGATGGGGCTGACGTCTACCGACGCGAACGAAGTGTGCCGCCGCGCCGACGAATCAAACGGCGAAATGCGCACCAGGCGGTGCACGCCCTTTTCGGCCTTTAAATAGCCGTACGCGTTCTCGCCCGAAATCTCCATGGTAACGGATTTGATGCCCGCCTCGTCGCCGGGCTGGTCGTCAAGCACGCGCGCGGAGTAACCGTGCTTTTCACAGTACATCGAGTACATGCGGTAGAGCATTTCGGCCCAGTCCTGCGCCTCGGTGCCGCCCGCGCCGGCGTGGATGGATAAGAGGCAGTCGTGCGCGTCGTACTCGCCCCGAAGCAGTGTGGAGATGCGCAAATCCTCGGCCTTTTCTTCAAGCTTGCCCAGGCCTTGCACGATTTCCGGCAAAAATTCGGAGTCGTCCTCCGTATCGCTCAGCTCGATCATATCGCGGATATCCCCACTAAGCCTAAGAAGCCCCTCGTATGCGTCGATTTTGCCGGAAAGCGACTTGATGCGCGCGTTGATCTTCTGCGCGCGCTCCACGTCGTCCCACGCGCCGGGGGCGGCCATCTCTTCTTCGCATTCCCTAAGCTCCCCGCGCAGGCGGTCAAGGTCGAGCGCGCGGCCCGCCTCCTCAACCGTCTCTACGACGGCTTCGAGCTGTTGTAAGTAGCGTTCGAGTTCTAGCGTCATGCGCTGGCTCCCTTCGTTGCGGCCATGCCGGATACTTTAGTATAGCCGCTATCGCGCAATCCATCAAGGCAATCGCGACAAAAAAACGGCGCGCGCTCCTTGTATTTGCGCACGCCGCAGCTGGTCACGGCCTTCTCCTTTACACACTTGCGCATGCCGCCTTGAGCACCCTTTAAGCCATGGTTTCTTTGGCCGCCCTAATCAGCGGTTCCCCTAAGCGAGCAGTTTTTTCAGCAGCGCCGCCAGCCACATTGTATGGCAAACCATGGGCGTCCAATACTCGCAGGTGTGGTACGAGCCGTCGTGCATGTGGGGCATGTCGTCCTCGCCGCCCCCGATGCCGTTGAGCACCGCGCCGCGGATGCGGGGGGTGGGCGGCACAAAGCAATGCGGGTCGAACATCGTGTGGTGGTTGCGGCCTACCAAATCCACGGTGGATTCGTCCAGCGGGTTCGCGCCGAGAATCCAGTCGAGCTGGCGCTGCGCCGCTACCATGAGCTCAGGCTCGCCAAGCAGCTGGGAAGCCTCGGCAAGCGCGATGCCGATCGCCGCCACATGCGCGTTGATGCCCACCCACCAGGCTGTGCCGTCGGTCTCCATGCGATCGTGAAGCCCCATAAAATAGCGGAAGAAATAGCCCCCGATTTTGCGGCCTCCCCCGGCGTCATGCTCGTATAGCCCATAGGGAGACATGCCGTAACCGCCCCGCTTAACCATCGGCAAAATGTACTCCATCGCCCACATCCTAAGGCATGTGCGCCACGCGGGCGCATCCGGATGATCGCCGAGCGTCTTAAGCGCGAGGCACAGCCCGATGCCCACCGGATCGCCGTGTATATCCTTATAGGGCGCGGCGTTCACCTTGGACATCCTGAAAAATCCTCTGACGGGCTCATAGTCCGTCACCTGCAGCGCCTTAATGCGGCCCGCAAAATCTGCTGCCCAATCCGCGTAAAGGGCGTCGCCGGTGGATCGGAACATCTCTAGCGCGGCGATCAGGCCGTCGCCCAACGCCTGAAGATCGGTGTCGTCGCCGATCTTTACAAGGCACCAAGAAAAACAGCGCGCGCCGGCCTTAAGGCAAACCTTGGCGTACGCCCCGTCCCCCTGCGAGCCCGCCACCCGCGCGGCCACAGCCTGCGCGGCCACAAAGCGCAGCTGGCCCGCCAATCCTTCGGGCGTTGTCTTAATCACGCGGTCGTCCTCGGTGCCACGAAGGTTATCCGTCCAGTGGTTGCTGTCCGAGTGCGCAAACACGTCGCCCCCGCAGTGGGCCATCACATAGCCTTCGTCTTCCTGCATCGCAAGGAAGTAGCGGTTGCCCCACTTAAGCTCCTCAAGGATCGCGCCGGGCCTCGTCACATCGCCCTGCAGTTCGTACACCTTCGCAAGGCCCAGCATGCCGTAGAGCGTAGCGCTCACCCATTTGCGCAAATCCGACGCATCGTGCCACCCGCCGGTGACATCGCGGCGCTCGCCGTTGTCCATGCGGATGCCATCCTCTACATGGCAGGGGGTGTGATAGCCGGTGGCGCTCGGCCCACAGCGCTGCGCGGCGAAGTAAGTTACCGGGTGGATAAACGCCTCGTCCAGCGCGCCTTCAAAGACGCGGACCGGATAACTGCGGTATATGCCCGCCGTTATGTAATACGTGCCGGGTGTGGTTACCGACGAAAAGTCATATTGGGCAACGGTGCCGAAGTCGAGTTTTTCGGAGAAAACAGTCTTCTCGTCGGCCACCGCGCCGGTCTCGCAGCAAACGAGCCGGAATATGTGCTCACCCTCCGCCTCCAGCACGGCGACCTTCGGGGCCTTCGGAAGAAAACCCAGGTGGTTTACGCGAATGACGGTATGGGCATCGCTGTGATAGTCCCTGGAGGTGACGTGCGCCCTGAGCCTTTCAGTAACCTCGTTCATGACAACCTCCTTTTGCCGCGCGCCAAGGCGCGCATCCCTGCTTTGTTACCGAATAAATTCCCCACCGACGGCTCAAACCCTCCTCTCGTCGTCGCGGACTGCGTATCGCTCGCTTCCACACTGCGGTGTGAAAGCTCGTTCACTTCGTCGCTCCTCCTCTTCCATCAAACCGCCGCGGCGGTTTGATGGATTAAGAACGGCGAAGAAGGCGCGAGGCTCACGCTCTCCGTTCTTCTTAATTCCAAAGAAACCTCAGTTTCTTTGGAAAGAGGAGGGGCCACGAAGCGCCAGAACCGCCAGCGCCGCAGCGCTGGCGGTTCTGAGCGCAGTGCGCCCCGACGAGGCGACGGTTAGGCGATCACGGCCTTGATGCGCCGAACGCCCGCGGAGGAAGACTCTTCTTTTTGAATCGTAAACGAGCCAAGCTCGCCGGTATTATTAGCATGCGGCCCGCCGCAAATCTCCTTGGACGCAGGGCCCATGGTGTATACCTTCACGCGCTCGCCATAGCGATCCCCAAACAGGCCGATCGCCCCCTGCGCTTTGGCGTCCTCCACGGTCATCTCCTGCATCTGAATCGGGTGTCCCGCCCGGATGTTTTCGTTGACGATCTCTTGCACTTTTAGGATCTCTTCCTTCGTCATCTTGCGGCTGAACGAAAAATCGAACCGCAGGCGCTCGGGGGTGATGTTCGAGCCCTTTTGCGCCACCTCGTCGCCCAGCACTTCGCGCAGCGCCGCGTGCAAAAGGTGGGTGGCGGTGTGCAGCCTGGCGGTAGCCTCGCTGTCGTCTGCAAGCCCCCCCTTGAAACGTTGCTCGGCTCCGGCGTGGCTGAGCGCTTGGTGCTCCTTAAAGCGCTGCTCAAACCCTGCGATATCCACCTTCATGCCGCGTTCGGCCGCGAGCTCCGCCGTCATTTCGATCGGGAAGCCGTACGTATCGTACAGGCGGAAGGCCATAACTCCGTCGATCGTATCCCCGGCCGCAAGGCGCAACGCGGCCTTTTCAAACTCCTTGAGGCCTTGCCTGAGCGTGTTGGAGAAGCGCTGCTCCTCGAGCCTCAGCTGCTCGAGCACGAACTCTTCCTTTTCGCGCAGTTCGGGGTACGCAGGGGCGTATTGGTCGATGTACACCTTGGCGACGGCGGCTGTCATGCCCTCGCCCATACCCAGCTGGTTGCCCATGCGCACCGCGCGGCGGATCAGGCGGCGCAGCACATAGCCCTGGTCGACGTTGGAGGGCGTAACCCCGCGCGGGTCGCCCAGGATAAATGTGGCGGTTCGCATGTGGTCGGCGATCACGCGAAACGCGCGGGCGGTCTTCTCGTCTTCGCCGTAGCGCTTGCCGGAAAGCTCGGCGATCTTGGCGAGGGAGCGCTCGAACAGGTCGGTTTCGTATACGCTCTGCTTGCCGGTCAGCACGCACAGCGTACGCTCCAGCCCCATGCCCGTATCGACATTCTTCTTGGACAACTGTTCAAGCCCGCCGCCTTTTACGCGGTTGTATTGCATGAACACGTCGTTCCATATCTCAAGGTAGCGCCCGCAGTCGCATGCCGGCGAACAACCAGGCCCGCAGGGCTCCTTATCCATAATCATAAACATCTCGGTATCCGGGCCGCACGGGCCGGTTTCCCCCGCCCACCACCAGTTGTTTTCCTTGGGCAGGTAAAAGATTCGCTCCTTGGGCACGCCCATCTCCATCCACAGCGACGCGGCCTCCTCGTCGACGGGCGCGTCCTCGTCGCCCGCAAAGACCGAAAACGCCAGCTTCTCGGGGTCGAGGCCCAGATAGGCGGGGCTGGTGAGGAACTCCCAGCTCCAGGTAATCGCATCGCGCTTGAAGTAATCCCCCAGCGACCAGTTGCCCATCATCTCAAAAAACGTCAGGTGTGAAGCGTCGCCCACCTCGTCGATATCGCCGGTGCGGATGCACTTTTGCACGTCGCAAAGCCGCGTTCCCGCCGGATGCCTCTCGCCCAGCAGGTACGGCACCAGGGGGTGCATGCCCGCGGTAGTGAACAGAACCGATGGGTCGTTTTCGGGGATCACCGACGCGCTTTGCAAAATGGCGTGGCCTTTGGAGCGGAAAAAATCAAGATACATCGAGCGGAGCTGGTCGGAGGTAATGTCGCGCATGGAAATCATCCTTTCAAAAAACTTCATAAAAAAATCCGCCCCTCCGATAGGGACGAATCACTTCGCGGTACCACCCTGCTTGGCGGCATGGCCGCCCACTCAAGCCGCGTAACGCGCGGGCGCGCCGCGCCATTGCCTGCGCGGCCCTCCGGGGCGGCATTCCATTCCTAGCCGCGCCGGGCTCGCACCTGCCCCGGCTCGCTTGGCGGCTTGTGAAAGGAATTTCCCCTTCATCGGGTTTGTTGGCAAGAATAGCACGGCGGCGGGGGATTTGTCAAGAGCGCGCCAAATGGATGGCAAGCGCCTCGTCCCCCAAAGTATCGTCGAATAAAAATTTTATGTTGACAATGTGACTTTTTGCCGTCACGAAAGGTATTAACAGTGAAAGGGAGTGGCCTTGTTGGAACAGCCGCCGCCATATACGGCCGATACTGTGGAAGGCGCGATCGACGCCTATGCGATTACGGTGTACAGGCTGGCCTTCTCTCACATGAGAAACCGGGCCGATGCGGACGATGTCTTTCAGGAGGTATTTTTCCGCTACGTTCGCAAACGGCCGCAATTCACATCGGAGGAACACAGGAAGGCGTGGTTCCTCCGGGTCACCGTCAACTGCTGCAAAAAAATGTACGGCTCGCCGTGGTTTAAGAATACCGTTGCGCTGGATGATTCCATCGCGTTTGAAACGCAGGAAGAAAACAGGCTTTTCTGCGATCTTGCGAGGCTGCCTGCTAAGTACAGAGACGTAATTCATCTCTTTTACTATGAAGGCCTTTCCGTCGAAGAAATCTGCGCGGCCCTCCGGCAAAAGCCTTCGGCCGTCAAAATGCGGCTGATGCGCGCAAGAAAAAAACTAAAGGACATCTTGAAGGAGGATTTCGATGCTGAAGGAAATCTATAGCAGCATGAACGAGCAAATATTTCCTAGCCGGCAACTTCTCAGCAAGACGATCGAGGGGAGAACGATAAACGGCAAAAGGCAGGGGGGCTCTTTCAAGAGGATTGCAAAACCCGCGGCTGCCTGCATCGCGCTGCTTTTGTGTCTGCTTATTTCCCTCCCGGCCCTTTTGGCAAGCGTGCCTGCCGTGTACGACGCGGCGTACCTTCTATCTCCCGCGGTCGCTCAATTTTTTAAGCCCGTGCGGGAATCGTGCGTAAGCAACGGGATCAAGATGGAGGTCGTATCCGCATACGTTCGCGGCAACACGGCGCAGATGTACGTATCGCTTACGGATCTTGAGGGAGACCGCGTGGACGCTACGACCGATCTGTTCGACAGCTACTCGATCCGCCGCCCGTTCAGCAGCGCCGCGACCTGCGCACCGGCGGGTTTTGATGAGGCCACCAAAACGGCCACATTTTTGCTTTCGATTACGGAGTGGGAAAACCAAGCGATCCTAGGGGATAAGATCACCTTCTCCGTCGGCAACTTCATCAGCGGAAAGCAAACGCACGAAAGAATCCCGATCGCGCTCAGCCCATCCATCGTATCCGACGATGCGACCGCCAAGCCAATGCCTCAAAACGGCGGGGGCGGTAACTACGCCTGGTACTTTGAAGATGATCGCCACATCCCAAACGTGCTGCCGCCCGCCGCGCCCACAGATTTCGGCGTCGAGGGCATCGCGCTGACCGGCGCGGGATATGCGGACGGCATGCTGCACGTTCAACTGGCCGTAAAGGATTTTTTGCGCAACGACAACCACGGCGATGTCTTTTTTGAAGACGCGCGGGGCCGCGCCGTCTCGCATGCATATAACGTCCACTTTATTGAATTTGAAAACGAAGAGAGGATCGATTATTGCGAATTCGTGTTTGATATCCCCAAGGAGAGCCTGGGCGAATATGCGCTGTACGGAAACTTTACCACCAGCGCCGTGTTCACCCAAGGGAATTGGCAGGTAACGTTCCCTCTTGAGCCCGATTAGCCTGCGTCACGTTCGCGAAAGCCCAGCTTCTCCAAAACGCCGCGCATCGCATAGTTGTCCTCTCCCGTTACGCAGGTGGCCTGTTTCCCCTCGCCGAGGATCTTGGCCGTTGTATGCGATACCATCCGCGTCGCAAACCCTTGCCCGCGAAACGCCGGGGCGGTGACGACCGCCGCAACCTCCCAGGCATCCTCCTCCCTCTTCCAAATCGCCGCGCGGGAGACGATCTCGCCGTCGCGAAGGATCGCATACTCCAGCCATGTGTCGTCGTCCGGTGGAAATTGCGCGGCCAGCTCTTCAAAGGAGGCCGTAAACGTGGGCAATTGCGACAGCACCCGAAAAAGGCGGCGCGCATTGTCCCCCTTATGCACGTCGAACGCTTCGATGCCCTCCTCCGCGACGGGACGAAAGAATTGCGACTCGCACAAGTATTGTACGCGTTTCACGCCGGCGCCCCCATTCTATCGGCTAACCCAGATATTTCTTCACAGACATCATCCAGATTTTCATGGCGAGTTTCTGCGGGAGTATTTTGGACATCCCATGCATGTACTTGACATAAAGTGAATATACGGAACTGTCTTTACCCTTCTTTGCGTCGGATAGCGCCTTATGCGCGACGTCTCCCGCGCAAGCCGCCCCCGGATACTTCACCGTTTTCCCATTGATTTCACGCGGTAGCATGTCCGTATCCACCCATCCGGGGCAGACCGCCGTTGCGGTGATGCCCGTACCGGCCAATTCGGCGTTGAGCGCCCTTGTATAGCTGCGCACAAATGCTTTGGAAGATGCGTACAAGTTTAGATGCGGAACCGGCTGAAAGGCCGACTGCGAGGCCATGTTGACGATTCTGCTTCCGCCCGCCATATTGGGGATGCAAGCGGTGCATAAGGCTGCGACGCAAGTGCAGTTTACCGCGATGAGACCGGATATCTGTTCGAGCGAAAATTCCCGATAAGAGCTGAGCTTCTCGCCGACACCCGCATTGTTGATCAAAAAAGAAACGACAGCCCGTTGTTCCTCGAGCCGCTTGCGGATATGATGGATGGCTCCCATATCGCTCAAATCCAGCGGTAAAGGGATTAGCCTATCGCCGCATTCACTTTTGAGCGCCTCTAATTTATTCCGGTTTCGGGCTACGCACCATATCTCGTCTACGTCTTCTTTTATCAACAACCGGACAAATTGCGTGCCGAGCCCGCCGCTTGAGCCGGTTACGATCGCAATCTTTTTCATAGATCCATCCTCGCCGAAACCCGACATTCCAAAGCCTCGGATTTAAGCATTTTCATGATATGCGGGGGGCCGATTTTTCCTAAATCGGCCCCCCGCTATATTGGCTTCGCATACCCTACTTCCCAAGCACCCTAACCGGCAACAGCAAGTACAAATACGCATCCCCCTCCACCGGCGTGAGCACGCACGGGCTCACCGGCGATGTAAAGCGCAGCGCGATGCTCTCGTCGGTCAGGTTGCGCACGGCATCCACCACATAGCGCACGTTAAAGGCGATCTCCAGCCCGTTGCCCTGCAGCGCAACCGGCAGCTCTTCGTAGCTGTTGCTGTTTTCGCTCTGCGAGGTGATGACGAGCTTATCTTCCTCTATTTGCAGGTTGATAAGGTTGTTCTTGGTATCCCGGGCGATGAGCGCCGCGCGGTCGACGCATTCGGCGAGCATCGCGCGGTCCACCTTGGCGACGGTCTTATGTTCGGTGGGAATAAGCTGGCCATACTTTACGTACTCGTCGTCGAGCAGCCGAATGGAAATGCGGGCCGCTCCGATCTCCAGCGCGACGTGCGTGCGGCCAAAGCCCAGGGCGACCTCGCCTTCCTCATCGCCGAGCATGCGGGCGACCTCGTTCATGCAGCGCGCCGGAACGATGGCCGAAACCTTGGGCGCTTCAAGCTTAAGCTCTCCCCGCCGAAGCGCCATGCGGAACCTATCCAGCGCCACCATGGTAATGCTTTGCCCCTCGGCTTCCACCAGCACGCCGGTGAGCGCGGGCTTCGTTTCCTCTACCGCCGCGGCAAACGCCGTCTGGCGGATCATATCGCGCAGCAGCCGCTGATCCACCACCACGCTCGCGGCATCGTCGATTTGCGGCAGCGAGGGGAACTCGTTGGCGGGCAAGCCCTGCACATTCGTGCGCGAGCCATGCGCCTGGATCGTTACGTTGTATTCTCTGCTGGAAACCGTCACCTCGCCCTGCGGCAGCTTGCGCACGATCTCTTGAAACAATCTGCCGGGCAAAAGCAGGCAGCCCTCTTGCGACACCTGCGCGCTGAGCGTAGCCTCGATGCCCATCGCAAGATCGGTACACATCAGCCGCACCGCGCCATCCGCCGCCTCGACCCGGACGCTTTCAAACGCCGGCATCGTCGAGCGGGCGGCCAGCGCCCTCGTCGCCATCGTCAGCGCGGACAAAAGATCCGCCTGCTCGCATAAAAACTTCATAAAAACTCCTCCTCGCGCCGGGTCAAGCGGCGACGTATTCGCGTGTGGAACATGCGGAAAACATTTTGTCCACGGCTGTGGATAACGCAGAAAAATGAGCCGGGGCAAAGGGGGAAGGCTGTGGAAGAACCGTGGGAATATGACAAATATGGAAAAGGCATCCGATGCCTTTCGCCACATCCCCCGCGATAACCCGGGTTACTCTTCGAGCAACCGCTTGCGGATATCGGTGACCGCGGTGGCGAGCCGCCTGTCCTCGCGGATCTCCCGCTCGATTTTGGAACACGCGTGCAGCACCGTGGTATGGTCGCGGCCGCCAAAGTACGCGCCGATGGCGGGAAGGGACATGTCGATCAGCGTGCGCATCATGTACATGGCGATCTGGCGGGGCAGCACGATCTCGCGGTTGCGCTTTTGTCCGATGAGATCGGCGCGGTTGGCGCCGTAAAACTCGCATACGACCGCCACGATGGTTTCCGGGGCGATCTGCCTGGGATCCGGCCCCGGCGGCAGCACCACGACAAGCGCCGCCTCGGCAAGTTCCAGCGTAACGGGCAATGACGCGAGCTCCGCATACGCGCACACGCGGGTGAGGCAGCCTTCCAGCTCGCGGATGTTGGATTCCACCTTGCCGGCGATGAGCGCGTTGACTTCCTCGGGCACCAGATACTTCTCCTGCTCGGCCTTGCGCCTGAGGATCGCGATGCGGGTTTCAAGATCCGGCTTTTGAATGTCGGCAATCAACCCCCACTCGAAGCGGGAGCGCAGCCGATCCTCCAGCGAGGCGATTTCCTTGGGCTGCTTATCCGAAGAAATCACGATCTGCTTCCTGTTTTCGTGCAGCGTGTTGAACGTGTGGAAGAATTCTTCCTGCGTCTGCTCCTTGCCGCCGATGAACTGGATGTCGTCGATCATCAGCACATCCACCTTGCGGAACTTCTCGCGAAACTCCTGGTTTTTGTTGGTGCGGATCGCGCTGATCAACTCGTTGGTAAAGGTTTCGCTCGAAACGTACAAAACGTTGGCGCGCGGATTTCTCGCCAGGATAAAATGCCCGATCGCGTGCATAAGATGCGTCTTGCCAAGCCCCACTCCGCCGTAGATAAACAGCGGGTTGTACGCCTCGCCGGGCAGCTCCGCCGATGCGAGGGCTGCGGCGTGGGCAAAGCGGTTGCTGCTGCCCACGACAAAGCTTTCGAACGTATACTTGGGGTTGAGCGGCCCGCCTCTGCCGCCCCCTCCTTTGCCGTCGCCCTTGCCGCGCAAAAACTCCTCCACCTCGGCAGGCAGGAGGATCTCCACGCCCACGTTGCGCCTAACCGCGCGAGACACCGCGCCCGCGATCAAATTTTGATAGCGTTCGATCAAAAATTGTTTGTTAAACGCGTTGGGCGTCTCTAAAATCAAGCTGTTGTCCAGCAAGATAACCGCCCTAAGATCCTTAATCCAGGTGTCGAAGCTTAGGTCGGACATCTCCAGACGAATCAGCTGGGTCGCCTCCGCCCATAGATCGGCGATATCGCGCTCTTCCACGACGAACCCTCCTCTCAAAATCTGGAGACCGGCGGCTTTCGCGACGTTTTCGCGCGCCTTGAAGGTTCTGCTATCATACCAAAAAGTGCGCGCGCTTTCAAGGTTTTCCACAGGGTAAAACATAACCGTATATACCTTGTCTTAATCCATCCAAAGCGGTTCGGCCGATATTTTTTTGTTTCTCTGCCCATAGCTCTAAAAAGCCCCGTTTTTGCTTAGGAAGGAATCTTTGGAAATCCGTTCCACGGGGCATTATGGGTTTACAACCGGCAAATTTGCATATATACTCACTCTAACGTACTTTATTGCATAAAGGAGAGGGCGCATGGGCACGATTCCCGATGCGGTTCAGCCTCCGGACTGGGCCTCCCCGCTGCCACGCGCGTGGTATCGCAGCCGCTCCCGCATCGCGACGCAAAGGCCGTGGTTCGATGTATACGCGCTGCCCTGCGGCGGGTATGCAATTTACGAGCCCGGCCATTTTCAGGAAGTGATTTCCTATGTGTTTGTCGGGAGCGAGCGAGCGCTTGTGTGGGATACCGGCATGGGCATGGACAACATTCGCGCGCTGGTTGGCGAACTTACGGACAAGCCGCTTATCGTGCTTAACAGCCATACGCATTTTGACCATATGGGCGGCAACCACCTCTTTGCCGAGGTTTGGGCGCTCGATCACCCCATCGCCCGCAAGCGCGTCGGCGAAGGGCTTTCGCGCGGCATGGTTTCCATGCACACGTCGCCCGACCAATTTGCCAAGCCTCTGCCCGAGGGGTTCGACCCCGCAGCCTATGAAATTCGCGGCGCGAACTACCGGCCGCTGAAACCGGAAACGACACTCGACTTAGGCGGAAGGCAATGGAGGGTTTTACACACTCCCGGCCATTCGCCCGAGAGCATTATGCTATATGACGAGGCAAATTCCATCCTGCTCACGGGAGACACGTTCTACCCCGCCACGCTATATTCGCACCTCGATTCGGGGGACGGCATGAAATCCGACTTTGCGCAGTACCGCGCAACGATGCGCCGTTTGGCGGATGAGCTTGGGGGCGTTAAGACGCTCTACTGCAGCCACAACGAGCCGGCCGTCACAGGCTCTAAGCTTGGCGCGGTGGCGGACGCATTCGACGCCATTGCGCAAGACAGGGCGGAATACCAAAGCGACGAGCGCGGCCTTAGGCTGTATGCGTTTGACGGGTTCGCCATCGTGACGGACCCTTCAAAGATAAAATAAGACAAGCAGACCGAGAGAGAGGAGTATCCCCGAACATGAAAAGAGCCTTGAAAACCGCATCCCTTCTGCTGGCCGTCGCACTTGTTCTGTGCGCATGCCAAAGCGCCGGCGGCGCCGACGACTACAAAAAGCAACTCATGAAAAAAGACACGCTGGTCATCGGCACCTCGCCTGACTATGCGCCCTACGAATCCTGGGAAAACGGCGTGCTGGTCGGCTTCGACATCGAAATGATGGAGGCCGTGGTTAAATCGATGGATCTTACGGTCGAGTGGAGCCCGATGGACTTTTCCAACATCCTCGTAGCCGTGCCCGCAGGGCAGGTGGATATCGGCGTTTCGGCGTTTACCTACGATGAAGACCGCGCTCTGAGCGTGCTGTTCAACACCGTTCCTTACTTAAAGAGCGCGCAGGTTGCGTTTGTGAAGGCGGATTCCGGCATCGAGACGACGGACGACTTCGCGGGAAAGAAGTTTTATGCGGGCCTGGGCACCACGGGCGAAAGCGCTCTGAAGGAAATCGAGGGCGTGGACATCACCACCAGCATGGACTACCAGGTGGCCTTTGAACTGCTCAACCAGGGCCAGTTCGACGGCGTGGTGTGCGACGCTGCGGTGGGCAACGGGTATATCGACGTCATGGGGCTCAAGGCCATCGATCCGCCTCTGGTGGATGAAGAAAACCTCGTGATCACCCGCAAAGGCAACGAGGCGCTGGTGGAGGCGCTGGATAAGGCGTTCACCGAGTATATGAAGACGGAAGAATATGCCGCGCTGCGCCTGAAATACGGCCTGTAAAAGAAGGAAACACGACAGGGCGGGATTTTCCCGCCCTACTTTGAAAAATGCTGAAGCAAGAAACGGAGGCGCGCGTTCTCCGTTCTTCTTTCTCCCAAAGAAACCTCAGTTTCTTTGGGAAGAGGAGGTTTCACGAAGCGCCAATCGCCCATGACACCGCAGTGCATAGGCGATAGAGCGCAGTGCAAACCGACGAGGAGTGATCGTATGGAGATACTCAAAGCCATATTCTCGCTGGAAAGCCTGCGCGTGTTCGGTATGGGCGCGCTTTTGTCGCTCGGGCTTGCGGCGGGGGCGTTGCTCATCGGCGTGACGCTGGGCATCATCGGCGCGCTGGGGCGCATTTCGCGGCACCGCATCCTCAGGGCAATCGCCACGGTGTATGTCGAAACGGTGCGCGGCACCCCGATGCTGCTTCAGATCATGCTGTTCTTCATCGGCATTCCCGCCGTGTATATGATGATCACCGGCAGGGCGATGAACGTCAACCGCATTTTCATCGGGCTGGTGGCGATGGGCATCAACTCCGGCGCGTACACCACCGAGCTCATCCGCTCGGGCATACAGGGCGTCGATAAGGGGCAGCTGGAAGCCGCGCGCTCGCTGGGCCTATCCTACGGTCGCGCGATGCGCTACGTCATCTTGCCGCAGGCGTTCAAGCGCATCATTCCGCCCTTGGTCAGCGAGTTCATCGTGCTGATCAAGGATTCGTCGCTGGTGTCCACCATCGGCGTGGTGGAGCTGATGGGCGGCACGCGTACGCTGGGCGCGCAGTACTACAACCTCATGCCCTTCCTCGTCGTAGCGTCGGTTTTGTATCTGACGATGACGCTGAGCGTCTCCGCCATCGCCCGCAAGCTGGAAAGGAGGCTGAGCATCGGTGATTGAGGTAAAAGGGCTCGTTAAGAACTTCGGCAATCTCGAAGTTTTAAAGGGCGTCGATTTCACGATGCGCGAGGGCGAGATCATCGCTGTGATCGGGCCTTCCGGCTCTGGCAAATCCACCCTTTTGCGCTGCATCAACGGCATCGAGGAGGCGACTTGCGGCACGATCGAAATCGACGGCGTGCACGTAACCCTCAAGCGCGCGGATCTGGACGCGGTGCGCGAGAGCGTGGGCTTCGTGTTCCAAAGCTTCAATCTGTTTCCACATATGTCGGTCAGGCGCAACATTACGCTCGCGCCGACGGTGGTAAAAAAACTGCCCCAGGAAGAGGCTGACGCGACCGCCGAGGAGCTCCTTAGCCGCGTGGGCCTCCTAGATAAGATCGACGCCTACCCCAACCAGCTCTCCGGCGGCCAGCGCCAGCGCGTGGCGATCGCCCGGGCGCTGGCGATGCACCCTAAGTATATGCTCTTTGACGAGCCGACCTCTGCATTGGACCCGGAGATGATCGGCGAGGTGCTGGCGGTCATCCGCGATTTGGCGCATGCGGGCATGACGATGGCCATCGTCACCCACGAGATGAACTTTGCGCGGGAGATTGCCACGTCCGTGGCGTTCATGGATGAGGGGCTGCTGGTTGAGCAGGCGCCTCCGGCCGAGTTCTTCGCCGCGCCAAAAAACCCGCGAGCGGTGGAGTTTATCGGGAAGATCTTATAGCTTAGGCGGAAGTCGAAGGAAACGAAGGCCAAGGGGCTACGCCCTTTGGAACCCCGCGAGGCCTGCGGGCATCGCACCATGCAATATTATAGATGAGGCGGCGACTCGTCGGTTTGCACTACGTTCAGATCCTCCACCAAGCTGCGGCATGGTGGGGGATCTGGCGCTCTGTGAAACCTCCTCTTCCCAAAGAAGCTGAGGTTCCTTTGGGATTGAGAAGAACGAAGAACGCGCGCTCCAGTTCCTTGCCTCGTCGTTCTTCCTCGTCCCCAAAACCGCCTCAGCGGTTTTGGGGAAGAGGAAGTTTCACGCAGCAGCAATTTCCCGCGACATCGCAATGTCGTGGGGTACGCGCGCCTTCGTTCCTTACTTCGTCGTTCTTCTTACTCCTCAAAACCGCCTCAGCGGTTTTGAGGAAGAGGAGGAGCGACGGAGTGAACGAGCTTTTGTGCCGCAGCACGGAAGCGAGCGATACGAAGTCCGCGACGACGAGATGACGAGTTCATGTTTTTCCATATTTCTGCCATAGTTTCACCATGCCCGCGACACGTTGCAGGGTTATCCTAACAGCGAGCCGCAGGACAAGCGGCATCCAATCAAAAGGAGGGTTCGCCGATGCAAATGCAAGCTTAGCCCGATTCATTCGTGAAGAGAATGAATCATTGCGGCTACACGCCGTTCGAATATGGATATACCCACTTTAGAATGATACGTTTTATGCATAAGGAGGGTTGCGATGGGCGAGGCCAAAGGCGTTTTGTGAACAATTTGTCATTTCCCCACCACACCACTCTGGGCCGGAACAGCGCGTTCCGGCCTTTTTCTGCTTGCAATGCCAAGCTCGGGGCGATACTATGATAGCGCATAGAATCGGATGGAAATCGTAAAAGGGGGGGCCTTTGATGAACCACGATTTAGCCATAGCGCAGGCGGCGAAGCTTCGACCCATCGCCGAAATCGCCCGCGAAGCCGGCATTCCCGAGAATGCGCTCGAGCCCTATGGCCGCTATAAGGCCAAGGTGCGGCCCGGCTTTTCCGCGACGGGGAAGGGTAAGCTCGTCTTGGTTACCGCCATTAACCCCACACCCGCAGGGGAGGGCAAAACCACCGTTTCGGTCGGCCTGGCCGACGGCCTGCGCAGGCTGGGCGTACGCGCGGTGCTCGCCCTAAGAGAGCCTTCTCTAGGCCCGGTGTTCGGCGTAAAGGGCGGCGCGGCCGGCGGTGGATATGCGCAGGTGGCCCCAATGGAAGACATCAATTTGCACTTCACCGGAGATTTGCACGCGATCACCAGCGCAAACAATCTGCTCGCGGCGCTGACGGACAATCACATCCAACAGGGAAACGAGCTGGGGATCGACAGCGTGGCGATCCGCCGGTGCCTCGATATGAACGACCGCCAACTCCGGCAGATCGTGTCCGGCCTGGGCGGGGCGTCCAACGGCAAGACCCGGGAAGACGGGTTTGACATTACCGCCGCATGTCAGGTGATGGCGGTATTTTGCCTGGCCGACGGCATGGAGGATTTAAAAGCGCGCCTTGGGCGCATTGTGGTGGGGCATACGCGCCAGGGCAAGCCGGTTACCGCCGCGGATTTGAGCGCGCAGGGCGCCATGGCGGCGCTCTTGCGCGATGCGATGTGGCCCAACCTCGTGCAGACGCTGGAAGGCACCCCCGCCTTTTTGCACGGCGGCCCGTTTGCAAACATCGCCCATGGATGCAATTCGGTAGCAGCCACGCGCATGGCCCTTTCGCTGGGCGACGTATGCGTAACCGAGGCGGGCTTCGGCGCCGACCTGGGCGCGGAAAAATTTCTGGATATCAAATGCCGTCAAGCGGGGCTTGCGCCCTCATGCGCGGTGGTGGTGGCCACGGTGCGCGCGCTGAAACACCACGGCGGCTGCGATAAGGCGAAGCTGGGCGAGGAAGATCTGCACGCGCTGGAGCTGGGCCTCCCCAACCTCCTGCGCCATGTAGAAAATCTTAAGGATGTATACGGCCTGCCGGTGGTGGTGGCGCTGAACCGCTTTGCCGGCGATACCGCCGCCGAGCTCGCGCTGGTGCACGAGGCATGCGCCATGCGGGGCGTTACGTGCGCGCTGGCCGACGTATGGGCCCACGGAGGGGCCGGGGCCGAGGATTTGGCGCGAGCGGTTCAGGAGGCCATGCTCAACCCCTCGAATCTTTCATTCAGCTACGAGGCCGATGCGCCGCTGGATCAAAAAATCCGTTCGGTGGCAAAGAAGATCTATCGCGCGCAAAAGGTCGTATTTGCGCCAGGCGTGCTGACGCAGTTGCGCAGGCTTCCGCAGGATCTGCTCGTGTGCATCGCCAAAACGCAGTATTCTTTCAGCGACGATCCGAAAAAGCTGGGCGCTCCCGATGGGCACGAGCTGACGATCCGCAAAATTGCATTGTCGGCGGGCGCAGGCTTTGTGGTGGCGTTTGCGGGCGATATCATCGCGATGCCGGGCCTCCCGCCCCGTCCCGCGGCACAGGATGTGGATGTGGACGCGGCCGGTATGATTCAGGGGATTTTCTAGCGCCGCGCCGATGCAATGCGTTCCTAACGGTTGGGAACGGGCCGCTTTTGCAGTCCGTTCCCAATTGTTAACAAGCATCGGGGATCTACGCAACTTGGAAAATCCGTAAATGCGAGGTGCTCAGCAGTAATCGCCGACCTGCGCCGCCGGAAACCGAAAGGGATCTGAGGAAAACCGGTCTGCCGCAGTTCGTACGGGCTTCCCCGGCGTTGCGCTTGTGGATCGCCATATACTCCGCCGGCCTTCCACCATACTTTATCGCGGTCGCGCGCCCGGCTCCGGCCCCCGCATGGATTAAGGAGAAGCAAATGGCTAAAGTCGCCTCATAACAGGCGGTTTTAGCTTCTTTGCGTTTTGATGATCGCTGGTATACACCTATCACTCCGCCGTTAGCATGCCGTAAATCAGTCGCCCTGTGTGGCGCAAACGCGCAGGCTGATCGTAAGATGCCTCTTCGATATTCGGCGGATATTGCACAGTTCCTGTACGAATCCACAATTTGCCGCGTCACATTGAGCCCCTGCCCGGCGTGGCTTTCCCTCGTGGTAAAGCCACGCTGGAAGATCTTTTCGACATTGACATCTGCGTCTGTGGGATTGGATATGGCAATCATTTGTTCCTGTCCATCGCGGCTGTATTCTATGGTTTGCGCTCGCGCAGTCCGCATAGTTTTTCATGCCGATTTCTCATGCCGTTCGCGCAGGCGTCACGCAACGGTGGCATTGTACGATGAGGAAGGCAAACGGTTGCCGCCTCGAAGGGAGATGAAGCCAGTGAAGAAATCTTTTTTATCAGGCCTATGTGCGCTTATGTTATCCATAACCTTATCTGCGTGCTCGGCCGCCTCCGCGCCGGATTCTGCAACCGACGTGCCGGAATCCGGCGCGCAAGCTACTGCTCAAACAACGGCACAAACGCTTGCATATATGGCTGAGTTTGACAAAGATTCCGTCATGAGCTTTTCCATTGCCGTAAACGCGGCCGATTGGCAAACGCTTCTTGATAACGCCACCGATAAAGAATACATCTCCGCCGATGTTACGATCAACGGAGTGACCGTCAAAAACGTCGGCATTCGCGCCAAGGGCAACTCGAGCCTCTCCTCCGTCGCGCGCGATGAAGATTCCGATCGCTACAGCTTCAAAATCAAGTTCGACGAGTACGTAAAAGGGCAAACATGGCTGGGGCTTGACCAGCTCGTGCTCAACAGCAACTATTCCGACGCGACAAGCATGAAGGAGTACCTTTCCTACGATATCATGAGCTTTATCGGCGTGGATACGCCGCTGTACGCGTATGCCGATATCGCGGTTAACGGTGAAAGCTGGGGGTTCTACCTGGCGATAGAGGACTTGGAGGATGGCTACCTCGAGCGCGTCTTTGGGGGCGAAGGGGCGCTGTATAAGCCCGGCAACGACGAGATGGGCAATATGCCCAGCGGCGGCGCCGATGGCCAAAACCGGCCGTCCATGCCGGAAAACTTTGCGGCAGGCGGCGAAAATGCCCCGCAGTTTCCCGCCAGCGGCACGGATAGAACCGCGCCGGATCAGGCAAATTGGTTTGGCGGCGATAGGGGCGGCCCCGGCGGCATGGGCGGGAGCATGGGCAATATGGCGAGCGACGGCGTATCGCTTAAGTATACCGACGATAACGAAGAGAGTTATTCGGCCATCTTCGACAACGACAAGACAAAGACCAACGAGGCCGACCACCAGCGCGTGATCGAGGCGCTGAAAAACCTGAGCGAGGGCAACGATTTGGAGACCTATGTCGACGTCGACGCGGTGCTTCGCTATTTCGCGGCGCACACAGTTGTCGTAAATCTAGACAGCTATGTATCCAATATGGGGCACAACTACATTCTTTACGAAAACGGCGGCCAGATCAGCATGTTGCCCTGGGATTACAATCTGGCGTTTGGAGGCTTCCAATCGGGTAGCGCGTCGGATGTGGTAAACTTCCCCATCGACACCCCGGTGTCGGGCGTATCCATGGAAGACCGCCCGATTCTCTCCAAGCTGCTGGAAGTTCCCGAATATCTGGAAAAATATCACGAGTATTTGCAAAAGATCGTAGAGGGCTACTTTGCCGACGGCAAGTTCGAACAAAAAGTGGACGAACTCGATGCGCTGATCGGGGAACATATTCAAAACGATCCCTCGGCCTTTTATACGTACGACGAGTATCAAAAGGCGATTGTGGAACTTGAAAAGCTGGGCGCGCTCAGGGGCGAGAGCATTCAGGGGCAGCTTGACGGCACGATCCCCTCTACGACCGACGGACAGAACGCTCAGCCGGACGCGCTGATTAACGCATCCTCGGTCGACCTTTCGGCAATGGGCACGCAGGGCGGTGATCGCGGCATGGGCGGCGGCTTTGACAGGGGGCAAATGCCCGAGGGCTTCACCCCGCCCGGCGCAGACGCCGGGGCGCAAAGCCCGTCAAGCGTAGAGACCGCAAAGTGACCGGAGTGTTTTCTATTGCCGACGGCGACGTTGAGCGAAGAACGGCACGAAAGGCCAAAAAAACCGCCCGTGCGCTGCACGGGCGGCTAGGGAAGGAGAAAATCTGCCGGGGCATAGCCCAAGGAACCCGTCCGGAATGAAGTGTGAAAGCGCTATTTACCTTGATACGCGTGCTTGATGAGCTCCGCCTCGATAAGATCCGTTCCCAGGCCGGGCTTGTTAGGAACGATCAGGTAGCCGTCTTTGATCTCATAGTGGTTGGTGATCAAATCGTCGCGCCACGGCGCGTCCTCGACGTCGGTTTCGAGGATAAAGAAGTTGCTCGTAGCCGCGCACAGGTTGGCCGCCACAAACGTGGTCATCGGGCTGTGGCAATTGTGCGGGGAAATCGGCACGTCGTACCCGCCGGCAAGATCCGCGATCTTTTTGCCCATCGTAAGCCCGTTCCACGCAAGGTCGATCATCAGCACATCCTGTACGTAGTTTTGCAGATACGGCCGGTAGCCGTGTACACCGTAGATGCTCTCGCCGTGTACGATGGGCGTGCGGGTGCTCTCGCGCACCACCTTCATCGCGTCCGGGTCGAGGCTCTCGGCCTCCAGCCACATCATGTCGTACGGCTCGAGCATCCGCGCAAGCTTGATCGCCCCGCCCAGCCGGTAGGTAAAGCCGGTATCGAGCGCGATGCCCATGTCCGGGCCGCAAATCTCGCGAAACGTCCCTATGACCGCTTCGATGGTGCGAAGCTCTTGGTTGGATATATGACCGTTTGCGTGCACCGCCTTTTCGGGGGAACCCGCCGGCATGCCGCCCGCGATGCCCTCTAGCGTCATGATGTTGGTTTTAAGGGCCGTAAAGCCGCTTTCCTTCACCATGTGGGCAAATTCTCTAAGATCGTCAAGCGTTTTAATCGCGGGCCGCGATGTCAGCTTAAGCTGCGCAAGCCGGTTGCGCCCAGTGCCGCAATGCGTCCAATACAGGCGGAGCCGGTCGTGGATCTTCCCGCCCAGAAGCTGGTAGACGGGCACGCCCAGCGCCTTGCCCTTGATATCTAAAAGCGCGGTGTCGATGCCCGCGATGGCCTTCCACGCCACGCCGCCCACGCTACGATTGCATTTGTTGACGTTTTGCCAAAAGATCGACTCGACATTCATAGGGTCTTGTCCGATCAAAAACTGCGAAAGAAAATCTACGACCTTTACTGTAGCGTGCGAAGCCTCCCAATCACAGGCATCGCCCCAGCCCACGAGGCCTTCGTCGGTTTCCACCTTCACAAACGTCCACGGCCGGAAGCCGCCGTCCACGATAAAGGTTTTGATGCCGGTGATCTTCATGCCCTCACTCCTTCGCCGCCTTGATTTCGGCGCGCTTTTTCTCCGCCCGTTCGCGCAAATAGGCCATGCCGCCCGCGCCGGTAAGCAGATGCGCGCCTCCGTCGACCAAAAGCTCCACGCCGGTGAGCGACGCGGCCTCGGGGGAAACCGCGTACAGAATCATCTTCCCAAGCTCCTGAGGGCTTACCCAGCGCGACATGGGAATCTGGTTATACGTCGGCTCCTTCTCGCCCATGCGCGGGTGGCCGGTATCCACAAAGCCGGGGGCAATGGACAAAACGCGTATGCCGTAATGCGAAAGCTCCAGCGCCGCGTGCCCAGCAAACTTGCGCAGCGCCGCCTTCACCGAGCCGTAGACCGCCGATCCGCCAAACGTGAGCGTCGCCTGGTTGGAAGTGATGAGCACGATACAGCCTGCGATGTCGTTTTTGATCATGCGCTTCGCCGCAAACTGCGTGCAGAAAAACCCGCCGCGCCAATCGATGCCGTTGAGCATGTCGAACGTTTCGATATCCATATCCAACATGGAGCCGCCGATGGTGACGCCCGCGTTGTTCACCAGCAGATCGATGCGGTCAAACGCCTTGTCGAACTGCTTAAAAAGGTCGACCACGCCCTCGTATTTAGAAAGATCCGCCTGGATGACCTCGCAGCGAACGCCCAAGGCGCAAATTTCTTGCGCCGTTTCCTCGGCGGCCGCGCGGTTGGAACTGCAGTGTAGCGCTATGTCGTAGCCTGCCTCGCCCAACGTATAGGCAATGCCCCTGCCCAGCCCCTGTTTTGCGCCGGCGCCGGTTACCAACGCCACTTGATTTCCCATCAAAATACCCCCCAAAATCGGTCGTATACTAAATCTCTTGCGAAACCAAAGCGGCGGCGGAGCGAGAAAAAATAGCGTCCGACAAGGAAGTGCCGGCGCCGCATCGCGTCATTTTTTGCCGCTTCCGTTGCTGTTTTGAAGTTTCTCATAAGGTCTATCGGTCATCCAGCTCTGCCCAAACCGCAAGACGCCCCGGGCGCGCATTCCCCGCGCGCCCGGGGCGCATATGGCGGCGCTACTTTAAGGTAGCCACAAATTCAGCGATCTGTTTCTTGGCCTCTTCTACGATCTTGTCGTAGCCGGCGGCCTTGACGTTGGTTTCCATTTCCGCAAATGCGGCGTCCACATCCTTCACCGCGCCAAGGAACAGCGGCTGGCCGTACTGCATAAACGCGTTGTTGCAGTTGGCCTCCTCCGTTTTCGTGGGCTCCTTATTGGTCTGGAAGCCGTTCATCGGGTTGTTGATAAGGATGCCCGTTAGTTGCTCTCGATGTGCGATATAGCTGTCGGTCCAGCTCTCGAGCGGGGGCTGCAAATCCTTAGAGACGAACCAGAAGCCCGCCACATCCACCGGGTAGGTGTTCGAGTCGTTGGTAATGCCCTCGGGCAGGCCGACTTTGCCGTCCGCGGTCATCGCGTAGTTTTCGCCCTCGATGCCGAAATACGTCAGCATCACGTAGCTGGGCTCCTGCATCATCAGATCCAGCGCCATCAGCGCGCGCTCGGGGTTTTTGCAGCCGGCGGCCAGCGCAACTCCGTTGTTGCTGAACGCGTCGCGCGGGGCCTTGCCGTCCGGGCGGACGATCGGGATGATATCGACTTCCCAGCCGTTATCCACGGCGGTGGCGATGTTGGATTGCAAATCGACCGAGTTGCCGAACCCGACGGCGGATTTGCCCTGCGCAAACGCTTCCTTGGATCTAACGGTGTTGCCGAACACGTCGGGGTTGATGTAGCCCTTGTCGTACCAGCCCTTCACGAGCGCGGCGGTGTCGATCGACGCCTGGCGGTAGGGCTCGTCGAAAATGGTGAACACTTCTCCGGTGGTGACGCTCCAGTCATACCAGATGTTCAGGCCGCCGCCGGTAGCGGAGTACATGTCCGTGCCAACCATGCCGATTTCGGTCATCTGGTCGGTCCACGGGCGCTTGACGTCGTAGGTGTTGTCCAGCATCATCGGCGTCATGCCCGCTTCGTTTTGCTTGATCGCCTCGAGATATGGCTCGATGTCGGAAAGCTTCTTAATTTCGGGCACGCCGTATTTCTCGCGCAGGTCCTTGCGTAGCAGCACGGCGGACACCTTTTTGTCGGGCGAGGAGGTGCAGATCATATACCACTTTTTCTCCCCGCCGATATCCAGCGTAACCTGGCTGTAGGCCACCGGGTCCAGCGCGGCGTAATGCAGCGGCATATACGTCTTGATCATATCCTCGTTCATTTCCAGGAACGCGCCCTTTTGCGCTTCCTGGGTGTAATAGGCCCACGGCGCGGTGAAGATCCAGTCCAAGTCGCCGCTGGCGAGCACGAGCGGATACTTCGACGCCAGATCGCCCCAGCCGATATAGCGGATCTCCATCGTGGCGTTGATATCCTGCTTGTACTTGGCGTTGAGCTGCTCCATCACCTTGGGCATGCCTACCAGCTCGTCGCCCAGAAGATAGCCGACCAGGTGCACTTCCTTGGAAAGATCCACGCCCGAGGGCGTATCGTCGGTCTTTGCGGGTTCCGCGGTCTTGGCCGCGGCGCTCGTAGCTGCCGCCGATTGGCCGGCAGGGGGCGCCGAGGTCGCTCCGCTGGGCGAGCAAGCCGCCAGGGCAAGACACAACGCGGCGGCCAACAACAAGCTAAGCCATCGTTTGTTCATGAAAACCCTCCTTTTATTAAGACCCTTTCGGGGAAAACGCCAACGAGATGATCGGGCGGCTACCCTTTGACCGAACCGATGGTGATGCCGCTGACGAAGTACTTCTGCAAAAACGGGTAGACCAAAATGATCGGCCCGGTCGCAACCACCGTCATCGCCAGCTTGAGCGATTCCTTGGGCAGGTTCACCTGCGGAACACTGTCGACCATGGAAGCCGCGAAGTTAACCGAGGAGAGAATTTGGTAGAGCGTATATTGCAGCGGGTGCAGGGTGGATTTTTCCACGAACATCATAGGCGTCCACCAGTCGTTCCAGTACGAGAGCGCGATGAACAGCCCGATCGACGCCAGCGCAGGCTTGCTCAGCGGCAGGACGATGCGCAGGTAAATATAGAAATCTCCGGCGCCGTCGATACGTGCGGCGTCGATGAGCGCGGCGGGGATCGATCCGTTGATGAAATTGCGCAGGATCAAAATGTACATCACGTTAAACAACGGCGATAGGATCATAATCCACATCGTGTTCTGCAAATGCAGATAGCGCGTGATGGTCAGGTAATACGAAAGCAAGCCGCCGTTAAACAGCGTGGTGAAGTACAGAAAAAATGCCATCGCGTTGCGATATTTTACCTCGCGCCGGTATAACGTGTAGGCGCCCATCGACGAGAGCAGGATGCTCGTAACCGTGCCCGCCAGCGTGACGACGATGCTGTTGCGGTAGGCCATCAGAATTTTCATCGGGTTTTTAAACACCATTTTATAAGCATCCAGCGAAAAGTCTCTGGGCACAAAGGAGTACCCTTCCGTGATGATGGTGTGTTCGGAGGTAAAGGAACTGACTACCAGCATGTAAAACGGCAGCAGGCATGTAAACGCCACCAGGAAGACCATGCTGTATTTGATGATCGCAAACACGATCTGGTCGGGACTCTTGCGAATGCGGTGGCCCACTGCCTGCCTAGCCGTCATGCTCCCGCCTCCTTGCCGTTATCAAGATGTCCATGCGTCAGAACAGCGCGTAGTCGGGCTCGACCTTGCTTACGATGAAGTTGACCGTGGTGATGATCACCAGGCACAATACCGATTGGATCAGGCCCGTGGACGATGCCATGCCGTAATCCGAGCTGCCCATCAGCGAGCGGAAGACCAGCGTATCGATGATATCGGTCTGGTTCATCAAAAGGCCGTTTTTGCCCACCAGCTGCCAGAACATGTCGAACTCGCCGCGCATGATACGCCCGACGCCCAGCAGCACAAGCGTTGCGATGGTGGGCCGAAGCGCTGGCAGCGTTACATACCAGATGCGCTGGAAGATGTTCGCGCCGTCGATTTCGGCGGACTCGTAGCTCTCCCTGTCGATGCCCATGATGGCCGCCAGATACAGCACGCTGCCGTACCCCACCCACTTCCATACGTAAAGAAGCGGCAGCAGCCAGTACCAATAGCCGGGCGTGTTGTAGATGTTCATCCTCTCCATGCCAAGCTTGACAAGCAGCGTGTTGATCGCGCCGTATTCATAGCTAAAGAGGTTGTACACAAACGCCGATACGACGACCCAACTGATGAAGTAGGGCAGGAACATGATCGTCTGGCTGACCTTCTTAAACCACTTGGAGGCGATTTCGGAAATCAGCACCGCCATCAGCACGGCAACGATGGTATACGAGGCGAGGAACATCGCGTTGTACATCACCGTGTTGCGGATCACCAGGCCTGCCTTGCCCGAGGCGAAAAAGAACTCAAAGTTCTTATACCAAGGGTCGATCCACGGGGAAAAGAAGATACCGTCGCGGTAATTTAGGTTTTTAAAGGCGACGATGATGCCCGACATCGGAAAATACGCGAAGATCAGGTAAAAGGCCGCGACGGGCAGGAACATCAGGTACAGCGTTCTGTGCGCGACGATTTCATGCACAAAACCCTTGAACCTCGACATGGCAGCACCTCTTTCCCAAGAATTGTGCAAGGCCGGCCTAAACCTATGCCGATGAAAACGGGCGCGGGAGGGATATAGCGACCGAACCCCAAAATGAGAGAACGATAAGCGAGAATGTTTTTCGTGCCACCAGGCGCGGGACGAAGGCGAACCAGGCAGGCCCGCCGAGGGCGGCAACGCCGTGGCGCGGTAAACAGCTTGGATGGCTTCATTTTGGAGTTCGATCGCTATCATATGTTGTGGCCGAGACACCCGTAGTAGGGTAGTGGTTTAGAATCCGTCCGAAGCGAATTCAAAATTCCACTCGTCGGTCGGCGCCCACAGGTGCGGATCCCACGAGGAAACGTGCTCGCGGATGACCTCGTCGTTCAGCTCGTCGATGCCAAGGCCCGGCAGATCCGGCACGTCGATGAAGCCTTCGTTCACAAGCGGCTTGTGCATCTTGTGGATGACCAGATCGTCCCACCACGGCACGTCGTTGGCGTGAAACTCGCATGCCCAGCAGTTTTGCGTCGCCACGCCGATGTGCGCTGCGGCCATCGCGTGAATCGGGGTTGCGGCCTGGTGAAGCGCCATGTTCACGCCGTAGCGCTCGGCCAGGTCGCCGATCTTCTTCGTTTCCAGAATGCCGCCCGCGGTCAGCGGATCGGGGTGTGCCACGGTGATGCCGCCCACTTCAAGCAACGGCTCGAAGTTCTCGGCCAAATAGATGTTTTCTCCGGTGCAGATGGGGATGATGGTGCTGGAGGTCAGCTTGCGCCACTGCTCGGGATACTGCACCGAAATCGGATCTTCCATCCAGGCGATGTTGAATTTTTCGAGCCTGCGCGCGAGCTTGATGATCTCGTCCACGCCGATGTGGCCGAAGTGATCCAGCGCCAAAGGCACGTCATAGCCGATGATGGATCTTACGTCGGCCACGTAGTTTTCGAGATAATCCAGCCCCTTCTCGGTAATCTGCACGCCGGTGAACGGGTGCTTGGGGGTGAAGCCCAGCGCGTTGTTGCGCGCCATGAAGCGATTGGACAGCTCTTCGATATCCGTCGTATTGCGCACCGCGGTGCGCTCGGCGGCGGCATCGGGCTCCCACGGCGTGGGGTAGAGCTTGCGCGAAAGCTCTGCGAGGCGGCGTTGCTCTTGCATGAACCCGAGCGGCGCGCAGATCGCCCCGGGCACGTTGCGCAAAAGGCCGATGCCCAGGTCCATCTTCAAAATCGTATAGCCGCGCTCCAGGCGCTTCTTAAGCGCGTTGCCCATCGCTTCGCCGGCGGAGCGGTCTTCGGTAATGTCGGCATCGGTATCGCAGTAGATGCGCATCTTGTCGCGGAACTTGCCGCCCAGCATCTGATAGACCGGCACGCCATAGGCCTTGCCCGCGATATCCCACAGCGCGATTTCCACCGCGGATACGCCGCCGCCCTGGCGGCCCTGGCCGCCGAATTGCTTGATGCGGCGGAACAATTTATCGATATTGCACGGGTTTTCGCCGAGCAAGCGGCCCTTGAGCATAAGGGCGTAGGTTTTCGAGGCCATGTCTCTCACTTCGCCAAAGCCTACGATGCCCTGGTTCGTGTAAAGCTTCATAATGATGCAAGGATAGGGCGCGCCTTCCAGCTGCGCAAAGCGCATGTCGGTAATTTTGAGCTCACTGGGCTTGGAATTTGTATTCACGTGCTCTAAAACGCGCTCATAGGGTTGGTTTGTGGACATGTGTGCACCTCCGTCTTGTGTTTCCGCTTTCTTTGTTAATTCATCGAAAACACCCCAAACCCTGCCCAACAAAACACCGAAAAACAGAAGAAAACAAAGGTGTTTGCAAAAATAGATAGGATGCGCAGGAATCCTCTAAAATGCGAAGAAGATTTCCTTGGCAATAAATTAGCCGTTTTTACCTAAAATAAAAAAC
>JAVBNW010000066.1:0-87968 GCA_031551255.1 Eubacteriales bacterium
TCACCCATACCTTGGCCGAGAAGCGCTCAAGGGGAAGCCTTTCCTGCGCGGCTTTCGCCGCATCCCCGATAAAAGCGGCGGCATCCACCAGCACTTCCAGGGCGGAATCGCCCATGGCCCTGCCGTTCCATCCCATGTTCAGCCCTGTTGCGGCGATGGAGAGCCGAAAGCTCTTCGCGCTATGGGTTCGCCCGCCGCGGTCGGTATACTCGCAAGCAAAGGTATAGTAGAATCCGCCCTTCGGATCGCTCTGGAGGTAATCCGGTTTGGCTTCCAGAACACGGGCATCATGGCATTCTCCGGTCTTGAGCAGCCGCGCGCAGATTCTCATGGGGCGATAAACGCCCCTTTCGACGAGGGCATAGATCGCAAAGGCGATGGGGATACCCATGGCGGGAAAGATGATCAGCGTTTCGATCAGGCCGGTTGCCCGCCAAATTAATGCGCCTGCCGCGCTTATGACCACCGCGAGCGCGATGCAAAGGGCCCTCATGTTGATGAACCCGCTGAGGTTGGGCCTGCCGAACAAATCGACGGCGTGCGCATCGCCATCCAAGCGCGTGTCGCCGGCTAAATCTGTCATGCCATTGCCCCCTTCCGCGCAGCATCAAAACGCCCCGCGCCTACTTGCGCACGGCCTCCAGCGCCTTGCGCATCCCCTCGATGGTCTGCTCCATCTGGGCCTGCTGCTCGGGCGTCATCTTATCCTTCATGTTCGCGAATTCGGCTTCGGCCTTGGCGAGCGCGTCGGCGATCTGCTGCTCGGTCTGCGCCTGGGCGGGCTGCTGGGCGGATGGCTGCACGCCCGGTTGCTGGTTGTCTCCCTGCGGGTCCTGCTGCGGCGCGGGCTGCGTGTTGGGGTCGTAGATTTTGCTGGGGGCCGCGTCGACGAAGGGCTTTACGGGTGTGCCGGCCTTTTTCGCATCGCGCGAAGTCTGCGGCACCGTATAGACCACGCCGTGCTCAAACTCCGCCGTTGTAACCCGGTCGTACATATCCAAATAAACATCCAACGTGCTCCGCCCCGGAATGATGGAGTTCCTTGTACGGGTAATATGAATGGGAAGCTGTAATATCTTCCCTTCCAAAGCGTGGTATTGGCCTAGTTCTTCGATCTCCCCGTAGTTAGAGGTTAATTGCATGAGCAAGTATGCGCCGCTTGTTTCGAAATCGTATGCGTCCATCTCCATCGTCAGCTGGATGTTATCATCGTATAAATCCGCATGGTACTGACCCTCGCCTCCGTTGACAAACGTGTAGACGCGCAGCCTTGCGGTGCCGTAGAAAGGGTACGCCAAAACCCTTCTTTGGCCTGCTTCCTCTGCGTCAAACTCCATCACCCGCTCGCTGTCGCAATAAAGGCGCATGCGAAGGTGTATGGCTCCGCCTTCGCCACCGCCTATGGGTTGATATGTGACCTCGTCCACGGAGATAATCGTGGTCCATTTTTCCGGGTCGGGCGTCCATTTTTCACTTTCCCCATACGCGTTTTTGGGGGACAAGCCATAGGACGAGAACCCCGTCACCCAGCCCTGGAGGAGCCACTGCTCGCCCCATTGCTGCTTGATGGTGTAGATGGCCTGACAATCCTCGAACGTTTCGCCGTAGCGCACGATGGTGAAATCATCCCCCGGGTCCTCGTCAAAGACGAACTGGATGCAGGCGTAATCGAGAAGCTGCACATGCTCGGCGCTATTGCCCTTTTCCCTGATCTCGAAGCCCTTGACGATCTCGGTCTCGTCGTTCAGCGGCGTCTCGGTCACGGGTGCGATCGTAAACACCGTGTCCGCGCCGACGTTTTCTTCAGGGATGATGATCTGCATGATGGCGCCATCCTGCTCCAGAGAGAGCACGCCGCCGCCCTCGACCGTAATCGGCACTTCGACGGCCTTGGACGCGTCCACGGTCAGCTTGCCCTGCGGCTCGGGGATGTCCGCCGCCGATGCCGCATCCGTCCCAGGGGACGCCGATGGAGCGGTCGCCGTTGCGCCGCTCTGCTGTGCATCCGGCGCAGAGGGCGTCGGCTCCGCATCGTCGCCGACCAGCAGGTGTGCGAAGCAGCCGGTGAGTGATAGCAGGAGCAGGCAAGCGAGGAAGGCACACACGATTTTCTTCATGAATAACACCCCCATCCATATGGCACATTTATTCCACGGTTACGGTGAACTGTTTTGTCTCGATGGGTTTATCCTCGGCGGTGCGCTGATAGCGGAGGGTGATGATGCATTCGCCTTTTTGCAGTGCCTTGAACGTAAACGTTCGCTTGCCGCCGGGGCCGCCGTCCGCATCGCTTTTCCACGGGTCGGACTCATACGCGTCGGCAGCGCCCAGAACGTCCGGGTTCGAGAGCTCCGCCGTCCAAACATAACCCGTGGTCGGGTTCTCGTCGAGCGTAATCGCCGTCGTTTGGCCCTTGCGCAGCGCGGTGTTTTCACCAAAGGCCGCCACGCAGCCCACGAGCAAAACCAGCACCAATAACAACGCCGTAAAAAGGCAGCCGGGCGCTCTCTCATTTCCCATCGCTCGCACTCCCATCCTCATCCATAAATGCCGGCGAATCCGCCTCCGGCCCGCCGGAGTAGGGCGCGGTATCCTCTATTCCGCCGTACTTATCGTTCAGCGGCGGCGGGGGATCGTAGTTGATGCGGCCCTCCATGTTGGTGGCGATGCGCTTGAGCGTACCCGCGCCCTCGATCACCCACGGATCGCCCTTCGTGGGGACATATACGTACAGCTTCACCTTGCGCTCGCCCGTGGGGCTGTTATAGAAGCCGTCGCCCTCCACGCTGTCCGGCTCCACGATCATACGGTAGCCGATGTCCACAAGGCCGTCGCCGCTGAAATCAAAATTGCCGACCTTGCCGGACGCGCCGCTGGAGGAATCGAAGCTGCCGCCCGCGGTGAGCGTGGATTTAAAGTTCATCTGCAGCCCCTGAGAGGTGATGACGTACTGGTCGCCGCTGGGTTCAACTTTGTTGCCGCTCGCGTCAAGGGTTGTCAGCCAGATATTGCCTTTATACTCATAGTCGGAAAAACCGTACATCAGGGCCGTGACGCCGTTGCTCATAGCGTAAGCCGAGCCGTCGAACGTGAACTGGAGATTCTCGCTTTTGGGCACGTACTTGGTCATTTCGGCAAACGCCTCCGAGGCATCCAGCGACATCTCGGCATACACGCTGCCCCGATATCGACCCGATGGATAGTACGCGTCGGTACAATAATACTGGAATTCGATCATGAAGGTCTCGATCATGCCCGGCATGCCCTGATCCGCGCCGATATCGTGGGAGCCCTTCGCAAGGGCGCTCAGCTCGTAGATGTTCTGGCCGGGCTTGGGCGGCGTGGGTGTGGGCGGCACGGGGGTGGGTTCGGGCTCCGGTTCCGCGCGGTCGCGGTCGCTGCCGAAGCCGGGGACAGTTTCGCCGCCGTCCTTGACGGAATCGCCTTCCAGCTGGATTTTGCCGCTTGCCGTTGGTTCCGGCGATTCGCTTGGATTCGGTGCGCCAGCCTTATCGCAGCCGGTAAGCGCGAACAGCAGCGTCATGATCAAAACTATACATAGTGCCCGTTTCATTGCATAACCTCCCGCAAGCGATAGCCCGCTTCTTTATTTCATAGGATGGATGCCGTTGCGCCGCTCGCTCTTTACGCTGATCAGCGAATCGATCTGCATGGTATCGCGCAAATACGCGGCCATATCGGCGGCACTTCCCGTGACAAACACTTCGTCGTAACTTGTATAGGTGAGCGCGGTGGTTTCGATGAGCACGTAATTGCAGGAGCCGTCCTGCAGCTCCACCAGCGTCATGGAATGCCCGGGCGGAAAGAGAATGTAGGTGTTAAACCCCAGCGCCTCGGCGGCCGAGGCCATGGTTACGGCCGTTTCTACACATAAGCCGCTGCGATCCTCGATGACGTTCTTGGGCAGGGCGATGCGCTGATGCGCGCCGTTGCCGCTGGTGGTAACCGGCGTCATGTTATAGCGCACCTCGTATACCTTGGCCAGCGTCGCGTACAGGGCGATCAGCTGGTTCAGGGTATCGTCCTCGGTGCCCTGATAGCCAACGAATTGCTTGTATGCGCCGTCGCTCAGGTAGTCCAGCGTATCGGTGGCGTCGCGCTGCAGGGTGCGTATCAGGGGCTCCTCGGGGGTGATCCACGCGCAGATGTTGCGGCTATAGTCCACCGTGCCGTCAGCGCTGAAAAACTGCATATCATACATCGATTGCAGCGTGATTTCCTTGGTGTCATGCAGCAGTTCCTGCCCCGATTCGGTGACCAGGCTGACCTGCAGTTGGGCCTTCTTGGAGGTGTTGCACTTTTCCAGCGCGCCGTCCAGCATGGCGGGCAGCACCTGCATGTTGATGCCGATGGGCGACAGATTGATCTGCTTTTCGTACTTGTGCGTGAAGCCGGGGATCTCCACCGTCAGCAGCGCCTTGGTGGCAGTGGGCGCAGCGGCGTTGATGGAAACCAGGCTCTGGCGCGAGCGGTACATGGCAGGAAAGATCACCTCGTCGGCCTCATAGCTGGCGCTGAAGGGCACGACATCCTTGAGGTACGACAGCATCAGCGCGTCGCGCGCGTTGTCGGCCAAAGGTTCGTCGGCGAGGGAAACGGCAGCGGGCGCGGCTGAGGAACTGGGCGAAGAAACCGCCAGAGCCGATGCCGATGCCGCGGGAAGAGGCGTCGTGGATGCCTTCTTCGCGCGGAGCTGAATGACGCCGATCACATTGATGATAACGACCGCCAGCAAAGCCACGCCGAGGAGGATGAGCACCCACCTGAGCACATGCTTTTTCTTCTTCGGTGCCGAGGGCGCGAGCGGCGGCGCATAGGCAAGACCCGCTAGAGCTGCGTTTGTCGGCATCGTATACGGTTCGGCCTGCTGCGGTGCGTTATAGCGTTGGGGCTGAGGCGCGGCGTAGGCCGACCCCGGCTGCTGTGGTGGCGTATAGGTCTGCGCCGGTTGCGTTTGAGGCGGCGCCTCGGGTTCAACGCCGAAGGTCGCCCCACATTTGATGCAAAACTTGGCCGCGTCCTGCGCCGAGGCCCCGCATTGTGTGCAATACTTCATCGTGCCTCCCCCTCCTATAAGCCGAAGCGCTGCTTCATCTCATCGATGCGCGTACGGAGCTTTGCGCCTTCTTCCTCAATCCTTTGGTCGGCCTTATCCTGGTTCTCCCCGGCCCACGTGGTAAACTCGTTGATCTGCTGCTGCATTCCGTCGATCTCGGCGGAGATGGCCACCAGCTCATATTGCGCGGCCAAGCCGCGCACATCATCCTCGTATTCCACCGCGAGCATGACATCGAGAAGGCCGTTGAATAGCAGCTGCAGGGTTTTGCAGAGGCTATCGTGGGTTTGCAAGAGAAACTCCGGAGGCTTACGTTGCTTGAATGCCTTGAGGGACGAATCCAGGCTTTCGAGAATCTCGACGCTAAGCTCAGTATTCTCCAGGTTCAGGGTTTCGTTCATCTCGATCATCGCCGCCATGTAGTCCAGGATCGGGCGGAACTCCTGCATCATGTAGCGCGTGATCTCGATATGCCCCACGCAGGCGGTACGAAGGTTCTCCAGCGCATTCGCACCGGGGACGGGCAGATCGTTTAGCGCCTTCACGATGGGTTCGCTGCCGGCTAGATAGTCGTCGATAGCGGCGATGATGCGCCGCATGCTCTCGGAGGTTTCCCCGGTTTCGGCCTCCGTCGCGCTTTCAAGCGTCGTTTGCAATCCTTCAAAAGCGGAAAACTGCTCGTTAACCGCCTGCAAAAAAGTTTTTTGCGAGCCGCTATCCGTCGCGCCGGAGAAGGCCAACGCGGTTCCTGCGCAAAGCATGAGTAAAACCAAAACCAATGAAGCCGCGGTCGCGCGCCTCGTGATCGAGCCCATGACGTCATCTTCCTTTCTGCTGCGGCCTAGGATTCATGCTGAATTTCATATTTCTTGCCGTATCGTGAGAGCGCTTCATCTTCGGCGGGATCGACGATGTGCAGATAGGGACGATCGAGATCCGCGCCGATGACATAGTGGAGCGCATGATTGGCTCCGCGCTCGGTGGTGCGGCCCGAAGAACTGCTCTCGCTGGTGATGGCGATGTCCGAACACTCGATGACGCCGGGCCCCGTCACCCGGTATTTACCTGCTTCTATAATGCTGATGCGCAGTCCCGTGCCCTGCGAGGTGCGGATGAACGTATAGGTACCGTCGGCATAAAAGTTGAACGCGCTGCCCGACCCGGCCCAGGTGATGTAGTTGCCTGCCGCGTCGACGATGTTGCCCACCGGCGCGCCGTTAAACCACATGCGCATGAGTAGCGGATCGAAGCCCTTTTGCGGAGCCGAGGGGTACAGCCGCTCGGGCGGATCGTCCATGGCGGCTTCCACGGCGCGCCACGCCAGCAGGATGGCGGCCTCGCGCGTACAGGAAGCCTTGGGCGCGTATGCGCCGCGATCCTCGCGGATGACGCCCCAGTTGAGCCAGTACGCGACGCTCAGCAGCGCCCAGTCGTCCATGGCATATCGCGCCGCCACATCCTGCGCATAGGCAACCGAGCAGCCGAGCAGCGCCGGGTGATAGGGCGGCACGAGGGTGCGCTGCATCAGCACGGCGGCCTCCTGATTCGTGATCGCCTCGTCCAGCCGCGCGGGAAGGACGACCTGCGGCTCATAGATACCCTCGCTGCGGAAGGCCCGCGCGCAGAGCTCGACCATCTCGCCTCGGGTGACAGGGTTTTGCAAATCGCTCATGAGCTCCTTCGGCGCAAGCCCCGACCAATAGGCGGCGCTTAGCTCATCCCTGGCCCAATCGCTGGCGCCCTCGCCCCCGGTCCACGGGTATTGCAAGAAATCCTCGCCCAGCTCATACGGCACCTCGATGGTAAACTGCGTCGAGGCGGCGATGTTGTTCCATGCGTAGGTATCGGCGGTGTAGAGCCGCACCTCGTACAGCCCGCGCCGCATATCCTCCTGAAACATCTCCGACTTCCAGCTTCCCGCCTTGATGGTGAAGCGACCGCTGGCATAGTCCGCCTCGGTGAAGGTGGAGGCGTTGTTGTAGGTGAAGAAGGCACCAAATCGCCCCACGTTCGCGTCGCAGATAGCGATTTCCATGTTTTCCATGTGCTCGCGCGGGATTCCCGAGAAGGTGATGGTGATATCCTCGCCGGGGTGATAAGAAGGTTTGTCGGTGGTGATGCGCACGCCGGTGTCGGCGGCGTTCCACACGGTAAAGGTGGCGGCATCCACATCGGTTTCAACGACGGCGTCCTTATCCGAAAAGCTTTTCATAGCGCGGTAATCGGTGACGTGGATGCGAAGCTCATATGTCCCCTCTTGCTCCGGCGTGCGTATGGTCCATTGGCTGCCCGCTGTCATATTCTGTTTGTCGGCCTCCACATAGAGCAGCACGCCGTCATGGACAAGATCGACATCCGCAGGCGTGCCCGGCAGGCAAAGGAACACATAGGTGTACACATTGTCGCTCATCTCTGCGGGGTAGGCGGCGATCTGTATCGCCGTGGGGCAATCAGCCAGGTAGGGTTCGCTTTCCACCTTGATGTACCTGCCGCTCTTGTTCGCCACCGGCGGGCGTTCCAGCGGCCGGGGCGCATCGCCCATGGGCAATGAGAGATCGAGGGTTTTATATGAAGCGTTGTGCAATGCGTTGAAGACGTCGGGGTTGAGGAAGGCGGGTGGGCCGGAAGCGGTCTGCTTTCCAGGTCGCGAGGGAACGTCTTGCGCCGGTTTTCCAGAAACCATGGGTGTGGTCTTTCCGCCTGCCGAGGAGGAAGTGCGCTCAACTTGCGCCGCACCGTCGTCGTTTGTCGGTGCTTGCGCATCCAACGCGTCGAGGGCGTCGTTAATGGCCTGCGCAAAGCAGCCCGACAGCAGCGCAAGGCACAGCATGGCCGCCATCACGCCTAGCTTTCTTCTCATTGCGACACCCCTTCCTAGCGTAATCCCTCGGCTACTTCGTCAAATCCGGCGGCGGAGAGGCCGGCTCGCCCTTGATCGCGGATTCCAGCATGGTCTTCTCGGCCTCGTACTCCACCACGCCCTTCTTCGCGCCGCACATGGTGAGGAACTTGCCGTTGACGATGCACACGTTGTAGCCGTAGCCGTCGATGGCCGTGGCGTTCTCCTTGGCGACCTCGGCACTCTTCATCTCCATGATGGGCGTGTGCATGGTGCTGCCGCCCGGCAAGTCGTAGACGACGGCAAACCCCGCCACGACATCGGCGCTCTTGTTCGCGGCGTTCACGTATTCGTCCTCAACCGTATAACCGGCATCGGTGAGCGCCTGCTTGATCTTATCCAGCGTCAGGCCGCTACCACTCGAGCTCGAGCCGTTCCCGCCGCCACAGGCAGTTAGCGGCGCACAGCACAGCAGCATAGCGAGGATAATTGCAAAGGTTTTTTTCATCGAAATTCCTCCTGTTATTACTTAATGGGTAGGTCTGCCGAGACGCGCTTATCGGAGGAGACGTCGCATGATCCATCCCTCCCGGCGGCGCTACTGCGCCTTCTCGATGCCGATGTTGCCGGAGGGCCGTTCGGGCTTATCGATGATGAGCTGGATGTTGAGCGTGTCGCCGGCCTGATTCACGGCGTAAAACCACATCTCATAATCGTCGGCGCCCTCGGTAACGTCTTGATTGAAGCCCGCGGCCTTGCACGCTTCGCAGTACTCCTTGAAGGCCTCTACCGACCAGTAATTGGTCGAGATAAAGAAGCTGCCGTTGCCCAGATCCTGATAAGTGTGCAGCGAGGCGTTTGGAACCGGCATGTCGGGCCAATCCTTTGAAGGCCATTCGCTGGTGTCGATTACATTAGCCATGTATTTGATGATGCCGCCCTCGCCCTGGAAGACGATCTCTACATAGTTGCCGTCCTTATACGCCTCGAAGGTGGGATCGCCGAACCGATCCTCGATGCCCTTTTCCGATTGAAAGCCTGCCTTCTCCACGACCTTCACATAGGCTTCAAACTGCCCCTTGTTACAGGTAAACCCGGCCATCTGTTGCGTGTCGCTCGTGTTGACGGCCGCCATGCTGTGTTCAAACTCCGGTTCGGGCAGATCGCCGAATACGGCTTTGTCCCAGCTGCTGTCCCCGCCCAGCAGGTCTCCAAGCGCGCTGCCCGGCGCGGGAGTGTCGCTGGCCTTGGGCGAAGCATCGTCACCGGATTGTATGACATCAGAGCCGGGCGCTGGAGAGGTTTCGCCTGGCCTTACGGCGCCCGAGGCGTTACCCTCCAAAGCATCGTTGATGGCTTCAGCGAAGCAGCCGGAAAGCGAAAGTGCCAATACGGCGGCAAATACCAGGCACGCCATTCTTTTCATCACTAAAATTACTCCGTTCGTCATGGAAGCCGCCCTCTAGCAGCCGCCCGTCCTTGCGCTTTCGTCAGCACGATAATCCCCGTGGGATGCTGAGGGTCGGTCATCGATAGCTCGATCATGATCTGATCGCCCGCCTTGTTGAAAGCGGAGAACAGCAGATCGCCGTCATCCTCGCCCTCCACGAGCTCCAGCGTGTATCCGGCCTCCTTGCACCACTCGCGGTAGGCGATGAAATCCTCGGACGGCCACACTTCGGTTTGATATATATAGCTGCCGCCGCCCGTGGCCTCCGCCTCGGCGATGGCGACATCCGGAACCGGCAGGTCGGGCCATTCCCCGGAAGGCCATTCCGGGCTGACCGGCGCATAGGGCCAGTATTGAATGGCGCCCGCGCCGTCGGCAAACGAAATCACGGCGCCGTCGCCTCCAGCGTTCATCCCGGCGTACAGCAGCCCGCCCGCCTCGGCAATGACGCCTTCTTCGCTGACAAAACCCGCAGCCTCCACGGCCTTCGCATAGGCGCGGTAGTCCTCTTCGGTCGCAAGAAAACCCTGATACACGCCGCCTTCCTCGGCCGCGACGGGCGTGATGAGCTGGAGTTTATCCGGCTTTGGCAAGCCGCCAAACCGCGCTGCCTCCCATACGAATATCTCCTGCGCACTCGATGGGGAGGGAACGACCGTCGCCTGCACGGTCGGCTGCGCGCTCGCGCCGGTCTGCGCCGGAGTAGTCTGTGTCGGGACAGTCTCCGTGGATACGGGCGTTACGGGGTTTTCGGATGCGCTCCCCAGCACGCGATCGACGGCTTCGGCAAAGCAGCCGGAGAACAATGTTGTGATGAAGATGCAAACTATCAGATAAAGCGGTTTCTTGCGCATTTCATTTCCCTCCAGGCGTTGCTTCTACTTGCTCATCGGGCTCATCGCGCGGCGCACCCGACATGCCGTTATATACCGGCGAGTAGCGGATCAACCCCGATCCATCCTTGAAACTCAGCTTTACCTGGCGTCCATCCATGTTGACGGTAAAGACGAGGCCGTCGAGACCCTTTCTCTCCACGTCTTCTTGCAAAACATAGCCCTCATCTTCCAGCGCTTGCGCATAGGCGCAAACCGCTTCTTCGTCGGCGGTAAATCCTACCGTGCAGGGAAACTCGCTTTGGTGGATGGTGTTGTAGATCACAAAGCCCTCCGGTTGGAGGAAATCCGCCAGCGCCTCGGCGTCCCATCCATCGACGATGATCCTGCTATCCTCATAGGTCCTTCTTGTTCCGCCCACCATGATTTCTAGCGAATCCTTTACCGAGACCGTATCCCGGCCGCTGCGCACATCCTGGGTGGACCGCACCTGAAACCAAGATGAAGCCGCGTACTCAATGGAGGCCTCGCGCTTGCCGTATACGTCCTGTGGGAGATAGCTCTTATCGACGGGGCCAGCGCCCAAAATGATGTCCTCGCTGCTAAAGCCGATCATCACGTTGACCGCGTTGGTGACGCCGTCGGCATCGGCGTTCGCCTTGGGCAGCACAATTTGCCCAATATAGCCGCCGACTTTCCGCCGGGCGTAGCTGAAAACCGAATCCACGCCGCCGATCTGCCAATGGAGCACCACCGATTCCGTCTTGGCATCATAGCGGCCCTCGCCCACGTAACGCGCCCCGTCATAATCGTAGGAGACGGAGAAGGTTGTCTCGGGCTTGCCCTTCCGGATGTCGATCACGGCGCTATTGATGGCGCTCTCGCCGAAGGTATCTTCCGCCGCTTCGTAATGCCCGTCGTTCTCCGAAGCCTTTTGTAGCAGATAGCTTAGCGGCGCGATGGCCCGATACGATGCCGCGATCCAGGCATACCGATCGCCTACAAACGCCTCCGCCCCGGGCGCAAGGCTTACGCGCGCATCCACGGACATCATCACGCGGCCATAGTAGTTTTCATAGAGGGCAATGGAGGTACCGAGCGTACCGTCGGGCATCGAATCGCAGCCCGCCAACGCCAACGCCACGGCCAGCGCGCAGAGCATGAATGCGGGCACACGGAAATAAGTGTGACGTATCATCGCGCATCCATCCCTTGCGAAATCCGGCCTATTTCAGAATCGTGATGCCGCCGATGAGCGGTAGCTTCTTACACTCGCCCTTCGCCGCATGGACGATGCCGATGATAGCGAACGCCGCGAACCCAAACCAGAGAAGGCCCAGGATCGTGCCCATCGTCAGCGCCAAGCGCCATGAGATGACGGCGAAGATGGCGTTGAGGATAGTCGTCAGGATGATATAGGCGATCTCCGCAATGGCCAGCACCAGGCCTTGGTTGGCGTGAAAGCGGGCGAAGCGCGACTCCTTAGCCGCGAATATCGGGACGAGCACCAGGAAGCCCAAGTATGCCAGGATGCCCATCGCCTTGTTGTTAACAGCATCCTGCGCCTCGGGCACCAACGGCGCGGCATATCCGGTTCCAGGCTGTGCGCCCGTTTGCTGTTGGGTGGTGTATGTTTGCTGTTGCGGCTGCTGCGCATAGGTTTGGGCTTGCGGCTGTTGTGTATAGGAAGCTGACTGGGCAGGCTGCGCGGCCTGAATCGACGCACCGCAACCGGCGCAGAACTTCGCGCCATCCTTAAGGGTTTTTCCGCATTGAGGACAAAAAGCCATGATCGCTCCTCTTTTCTATTCCAATTTGTTTACGTCTAGGGAATCCGCTGCCCGCACTCGCCGCAAAAGCGGACGCCCGGCACGAGTTCCGCGCCGCAGGAAGCGCAGACGGGCTTGCTGTCCGCGCCCAGCTTGGCGCCGCATCCCTGGCAGAACTTCATGCCGTCGGTATTGCGCATGCCGCAGGCGGGGCAGATCAGACGCTGCTCGGCCTCCTGCACGGCCTTTTCTCCGGCCGCCTTTTCCAGCTGGACACTCTCCAAGGTACCGCGCGCCAAGGCAAGGTTGCTCTGAATGAGCCTCAGCCGGTCGGCCAGCTCGCCAAAGCGCTCCAAGCCATCGGCCTTGACGGCCTGCTTGCCGATTTGGGCGTAGGCTTCGGTTTCCTTTGCCTCCAGTTCCGAGACTTCGTTTTGCGCGTTCATCAGCTTGACGTTTGGATCGTCCTGCGGCATGAAGCCGGAAAGGCCCTTCATCAGCCCGCCAAGGCCGCCGAGCCCGCCTAAAAGATTGTTGGCCATGATCTTCTCCCCCTGTATGTGTTCGGTAGCGTCAAAGGTCAGAGTTCATCCTCCGGAGGGATGTCTTCGGGGTTCAGAGGCGTGCGCGCGTAGATGCGAAGCACATCCTGTTCATCGACGGCGCCCAGCTTGCGAAAAACGCTTCCGAACAAGCTGCGCGCGGTGCGCCGGTCCAGCATCATGGTTTCCGCCGTCCAGCGCGCGGTGTAGCCCTGCTTAAACCATTGGAACGCTTTCGTTTCCTCCGTCGTGAGCGACGAGATGCGGCGAAGTTTTTCAGCTTCGGTATCGATCTCCTCACCCGGAGGCGGGATGGTTGCTCTGCCAGCGGCTGCTTTTTTCCGAAACCAGCACACCAGATTCCCTCCTTCCGGCTCCGTGATCCATGCATAGATTGCACCCTGGCCAATGCCGTGTCGATCTCCTAAAACTAGGGGGAAAGTCCAAAATCAAGCCCCTCCCAATTTTGGGGAGGGGCTTGAAATACTTATATTGGGGTGTTTTCGTTTGCAGACTAAGCCGGAGCGGACGGATCGGTTTCATCCATCGGCGGCGGCGTTTCATTGAACCAAAGGAACAATTCGGATCGGCTGTTGATCCCCAGCTTCCGGTAGATGGACTTGCAGTAGGTGCCAACGGTGGAGAAGGCGATGTCCATCTCCGGCGCGATCTGCCGCATGGTCAATCCCTCCAGCAACAGCGCCGCCACCTGCTTTTCTCGCGGCGTGAGGTTCGAGGCTTCCAGCCGATCGACCGGCTTCGGTGCGGGTGCTTCTTCCGCAACCTCATCGGAGCATATATCCACGCCCCGGAAATCCTCGATCCACCGCGGCATAAAGAGCTGCTGGCTGATGACCGGGGACAGGAGCAAAATCGCCACGAAGGCCGCACCGATGAACACCGTGAGGATGAGCAACGTATCCCCGGGCCAAATGGCGGACAGCGCGCCGCTGGCGGCGGCGGTCGACACCATGCCGATATACAGGATAAGCATAAAGCGCCGGAAGAACCGATAACGCCCGCAGCGCTTGATGATTCCGGATAGCATGGCAAAGAGCGCGTAGATGAATAATGTCATCATCATATCCAGCAGAAAGGGCCCTAGCGTTTGAGAGATGCTGCCCGGCAGCCAGAGCAGGATCATGCCCGCGACGGCCAGCAGGAGCACTACGTTCCACATATGCCACATGCTGCGCCGGAAAACGCCTTGAATAATTAATGCGATTGCGATGATCAGCAGGCCCGCATAGATTTTCTCCATGCGAAAGATGGAGTTCGTGGCAACGATATACTCGCTGGCCAGCCAGGTGATGGCGATGAAGAAGATGGCGTAGAGCAAGAACCAATAGCTGCCCGCGACGCGCGGGCACTGCACATCGGCTCCGGGCTCCGAACCGGATTCATAGCGCAACGGCAAACCCAGGGCGAGGAGACTCAACCCGGCTGCAAGGATGATACCGTCGCGCCAGATGCCCGGAAGCCATGCGCCCGCGCCGCCGACCCAATATCCCCAATTAAGCGAAAGGCAGATAGGCATCAGTGCGGCGAAGCGTTCGGCGTTGTTTAGTTTCGTGCTGAATAAGAAGAACGAAACAACGGCGACAACGCCGTCGGCAAGCAGACATAAGCAGCGGGCGGTGGCGCGTGCCGAACCGACGGGCAAGAATAACGTTGCAATCCATGTGGTCACTACAACAAGTAGCGCTAAACGAAAGATCATCTGCAGTCGGCGCTCGGGAACGAATACGCCCAGCATGCAGCCACCGCAGAAGCAAAGACCGCTTACAGCCACGCTTCCCAGCCTAAATACCTTGAACTCGGGTTCAGCCGTATAGAAAAGGGCGCAAAAAAACAGAATGCTGAGCGGAAACACGGCCATTGTGCGCAAGCTTTCCCGCCGTATATGTTTCAGCCTCAGTGGAATGGTCTCGCTCCACAGATGACCGACAGAGGAGACCAGGCGTGAGGCATACCCCCGATGTTCGCTACCCATACGAGCCCCCTGATATGTGATATTTCCGATGAATCCCTACCCCTTATTATAGGGAGAGGGTCATGAAAAACCATTCACTAATGTTAGGGGGATGCCGTGAAATGGGCGATTGCGGGTTTTCCCACCGTGGGCTCTTTATTGAGATCATGGATGAAGGGCGTTATACTTAAATCACTTCTAACATGATGACAAGTTTATGGGGGACATTCTTGCATGAAGAGATTCAGATGGTTTCTCCTTGTCGGGGCATATATCATCATAGCTTTAGCTGGATGCACGAATTCTGTGTCACAAGAATGGGCGCAAGGCGATCGTTTATTCTTTGGCCGATATCTCCAAGGCGGCAAGGATGCTTTGGAGTCGATTGCATGGCGTGTGTTGGATGCCAATGAGGAGGAGCTTTTCTTGCTATCCGAGAGAAACCTGGATACAGGCGCTTATTCGCCGCAAGGCAGCAATGATTGGGAGACTTCACAGGCAAAGGGCTGGTGCGATGCTTTTGCTGCGAACATAGAATATTTCGATGCGTGGGAAAAGGCGCTGATGCTCCCCTATCGATTCACGACCGATGAGGGTATCGCGGGGGCGGAGGCTTGCGGGTATGTCTTTCTACTCAGCGATGCGGAGGCCAGGAATAAGGCCTTTGGCTTCGGATCGAATGATGGCCCCGACCGCGGCCGCGTAGGAATCAACACTGCTTATGTTGCAGGTACATGGATGTTCTCTGGCTCCGACGCCGGTGATTACTGGCTTCTCCGCTCGCCTGGCAGTAAGGGCGCTAGCATAAAGTACGTGGAACGCGACGGTTCCATCGCCGAAGTGAAGGCTGATGTGCTCTATAACTGCTACCGCCCGGCTGTACGCCTTAGCCGGGCGGGAATGGAAATTCAATCTGGAAAGGGTACGCAGGAATCCCCGTATGAGATCGGTGCGGCGAAACACCATAGACGGATGATGCGAGCCCACTACAGCCCGGGCGCTTTCGTCGTTTCCACCGGCTGCACGCCGAGCATCACATACAGTTCGGTACGGCTGTTCACATTCAGTTTTCGGTACAGACTCTTGCAATAGGTGTTGGTCGTGGAAAAGGCGATGCCCAGTTCATTGGAAATCTGCTGAAGCGTGCGCCCCGACAGGAGGAGCGTGCACACCTCCTCCTCGCGCGGCGAAAGGTCGTAATCCGCCAATATGGCCGCTAAATCATTTATCTGATCCTTTCGCTTCAAGGAGCCGATCATTATAAGCAGCGCGGAACGCGAAGCCGCGCCGCACTTCTCGCATAGGCTTTTTTCCGCCGCGCGCACCTCGCGCAACGGCAGGCTGAGAAAATACGCGGTGACATCGCTATCATGATCGTCGATGATGTAGGCCAGCACCTGGCGTTCGGTTTCGGTAAACGCCGTGCCCTGGGGCAGACTACGCGCCATATCCTCGCCGATGCGGGCGATATCGGGGCGGTCGTGCGGCGGCAGCACCTCGCGCACATCCTGGCGCTCGGCATACTGGCGACGCGCGCTCATGTTCCGGGCGAAGCGCTCGATGGGCGGGATGAAAAAGTATAGCCCAAAGACGAATGGGAAGATGAGCGCGATATAGCGTGGGTCGGCGGGAAAGAGCGGTATCACCAGGCTGGCGACAACCTCCGCCAAAAAGAGCGAGACGATGTTCACGCACAGGAACACGCGCAGCCTCATGAACTTGCGGCCGTAGGTGAAGAAGATGCTGTACATCATCCAGAAGAAATAAAGATCCCAAAAAAGGTATGCGGGCTGCATGAAGGTTTCCACGATGTTGCGGCCGCCGGAGCCCGCGAGCATGAAGGCGAAGAACCCCCCGGTAATGAGCACGAGAAAGATGCGCAGCGTCCTGCCGATGGTAAAAAAACGGCTGAAGAGCAAAAAAGCGATCAGCGTGACGGCATTGGGCAGGATTTGATAGACATCGGTCCAGAAACTCTGCTCCATCCTGGGTATCAATACCGCCTTGTAAAGGGAAAAGCAAATCTGCACCAGCAGCACGTAGGCCAGCATCGGCCAGGTCTCGCGCAGGCTGATCCTGTTCTCGGGCAGCAGCCACCGCGCCTCCACCACGTTGCCGTCGAACTTCAGGCTGAAGAAAAGGCCGGCGCACAGCGTAACGCCGCCGATAGCAAAGAAAAGCCAGGGCATATCGTTGATGGGCGCGATGGTGTAGAGGTGAATGACGCCTTGGATGAAGATGTAGGCGATGGCTACGGCCTTGACCGGACTGGGGTTGATGATAAAGAAGAACATCGAGTAAAACACGCGGTAGGCAATAGCGCCGAGAAACAGGCCAGAAAGGGCGGTGAGCACGTAGAAAACCATGGGATTGGGGGCTATAGGCAGGAGAAAGGCCGAGATCAAGCCACCCGCGTGCAATCCTATCCATAGCTTGCGGTGCTTGGCGAGATCAATATCGCGCAGTACGAAAAAGCCGGTAAGGATGGACACCGCACAGCAAAGGTTGAAGATGGTCGACAGCAAGCCGGGGTCCGCTCCGCGCATCGTCGCGATCGCACCCAGCGGCGAAAGGCTGAAATTATAGAAGAAGGCCGTGTACCAGCAGTACAGCGCCACAAACGAAGCGAATACGTAGACGGCGTTCTTTGAGCGGGCAGCGGGCGTATTTACCGGCGAGGCCTGGATCATGTCCCATCCTCCTTTTATTATGAAAATACTTATAAACCGTTCGAATTACTCCTGCGATCCGTCCCCGACCGGAAGCGCCCCGAAGCGCGCGAAAAGTTCCGCGCGGCTTGAGATATCCAGCTTTTTATATATGTTCTTTCCGTAGTAGTTCACGGTGGAATACGCAACCCCCAGCATGCCGGCGATCTGCCGCAACGTAAATCCTCCCAGCAGAAGCAGGCAGACCTCCTCCTCCCGCTGGGTTAGATTATACCGCGATAACAGCGCGCTGAGAATCTCCTGCTTCGCGTCGCTTCCCGCGCGCGCGCCGGCCAGCATAAGCAGCTCGCTGCGCGACGCAACGCCGCATTTCGCGCAGACCGCCTTTTGCAGTTCGCGCGCCTCGGATATCGCGATGCCGATGAAGTGCGCCGCGACATCGACGTCGTGCCCGTCCAGCATATACGCAAGCATGGCGCGTTCTGCCTGTGCCAAGGGCGCTATCATCTGCGGCATGCGCTCGATCTCCGCGCACAATGCCGCGATATCCGGGCGCTCCGGCGGAAGGACAATCTCGCTCTCATCGCCCCGTTCGGCATACATGCGCCGGGCATGGGCGCTTTTGAGGAAGCGCTCGACAGCGGGCAAAAGGAGCAACAGCAAAAAAGCGCATGCAAGGGTGACCATGGCGCGTTCCAGCTGCCCGAATGGGAAACCCAGCGCCGTATCCACTAGCACGCCCGCTAGAAAGTGCGGGATCAGGATGGCGCAAAAACAGGCGCGCAACCGCATGAATTTGTTGCCATAGGTAAAGTATACGGCGTTCATCAGCCAGACGAAGAAGAGATCAGAAAAGAGGTAGGCCGGCTGCATGAAGGCGTCGACCGCGATCCGCTGCATCGGCCCTTCCAGCAGCAGATAGGCAAGAACTCCGCAGGCGAAGAATATGAGCAGCAAGCGCAGGGATTTCCCCGCCGTGAGATAACGGCTGAGGAAATACATGCCCGCAAGGGTGAGTGCGTTGGGAATGATCTGTACGACGTCCAATTGCACGCTCTTCGCCAGCTCGGGCCAAATGAAGGAATCGTATAGTGAGAAACCGACCTGGACGAGCGCAAGAAACACGAGCGTCGGCCCTATATCTCGCAAGTTGAGCGTGTTTTCCGGGAGCAGGCGGCGGATCTCCATCTCGTTTCCATCGAAGCGATAGCTGAAGAACAGGCTGACGAGCAGCGTCGCGCACTCGATGGCGAAATACCAGCCGGGCATCGAAACGATGGGCACGATGGTGTACAGATGAACATACGCCTGTATGAAGATATACGCCAGCACTACCGCGCGCACTGGATGGATGCCGATGATGAAGAAGAACACCGAATATACGACGCGGTTGACGATAGCCCCCAGGCATAGGCCCGCAATCAGCGCCGTGGCATAGACGCCCCATGCCCAGGGCATGAAGGGAATGAGCTGGATCGTTCCAAACGCGAGGATGTGCACGGCCAGCCAAACCGGGCGCGCGCTCGGGCGGTTCTGGTCGGTAAAGGCGAACAAGCAAAACGCGATGGAAGCCATGGTAGCCAACACGAAGATCGTCGACCATACATCGAGGCTTGCCCCGTGCGACGCGGCGATGCTGGCGACAGGCGAATGCTCAAGATCGTGAAAATAAGACGTATACCAACAGTACAACGCGATGAAGGAAATGATGATAGAAATGGTGTTGCCTTTTGCACGCATGGCAGAACGCATATTTTCATCTCCTTCATCGCCAAACTTATATGATCCGAAAGTAGCGGCGGGCGGCATTCCCGTTCGCCCGCCGCTGTTCCGCTGATAACTCAGCCTACATTGGTGAGCGCAATGCCATCCCGTACCATAATGAGCCGTGTCTTGCCCGAGTTATTCCATATTGATTTAGTCTTGACGGAATAACTGCCTGTGGATAGATCGAATCGGAAAGCCTTGTCGACTCCCTTGAGCCAACGGGAGCCCAGGTAGAAATCGACTCCCTTGATATCCTCAAATGCCGAAAGATCAAAGCTTACGATGGAGCCGACGCTTCCCGATATGGAGGCAATTTGCTCCTCGGTTGGCCGGAATTCGGCAATTCCGTTTGTTACGGTAAACCCAAGCGTTACGCCGCATACGTCGACCTCATTCGAGCGAATAGGCCTATGACTTACCATAATATCAAAACTTGCAGCCTGGGTCACGCCGTTTTCGGTATAGCTGATGACGACGGCGTTGTCGCCCACGCTAAGTATCGCGCCGTCCGCAGGTGTTGTACCGTATTGCGCAACTTGCTTGTCGGGCGCAATATCATACTTGGCCATCACCACAAGTCCGGCGAGATCCAGCGCTTCACCTGTGAAATAAGCCGTTTTCACCGGCAAGGATGTTGCCTCAATACCCGCGAGAACCGGCTCCCGCACCGCGTCGGTGACCGTAATGGCAAAGCTTGCGGTCATGATTATGCCGTTCTCGGCATAACGCACCGTAACCGTGTCATCTTCCATGCCAAGAACCGTGCCATGGGCGGGATTGACTGTATAGTCCGAAACAGTTTTGGCGCCCGAGGCATATTCAGCCCCTACCACAAGTCCCGTGAGGTCCAGCGCTTCGCCTTCCGTATAGGCAGTCTTCACGGGCGGCTCGAGTATAATAAGCCCCAAAAGCCCCGGCACGTTCTGCTCGCCGTATTCGAAGGTCTCAAGCATGCCGATGTCGATGCCGCGAATGGCGGCAGGAGACGGGAAGCGGTTGTTCCCGCACAGGAGCGTTTTGAGGGAAGGATTGTTCGAAAGGTCAAGTTCCGTCAGCAGGTTGCCGGAGCAGTTCAGGGAGAGGAGATTGGCACAAGCGGAGAGGTCGAGGGCTGCAAGCTGGTTATTTGAGCAGTCAAGCTCCTCCAGCAGGTTCCTCTCAGTTTGAGCCGCCGCGCGTGCGAATCCCACCACTTCAACGCCTCTGCTCAGCTGCAGAGTTTGGATGTTGTTTCCCGAGCAGATCAGGGTTTTCAGCTTATGGTTCTCGCGTAGGTCCAGATCGGTTAGCTCATTGTTCCGGCAATCAAGGAAAAAGAGTTCTTGGCAGCCGTCGAGCCACAAAAGATCAATCTCGTTGTCCGCGCATGTGAGCGCTTTGAGCGCGTTGGCATTAGGCAGGCTCAATGTCGTCAGACGGTTGTTCGAGCAATTGAGCATTTCGAGCGACGGTAGGTTATCCAAGGGCGAGATGTCGGTGAGCTCATTGTTGGAGCAATCCAGCGTCCTTAGGTTTCTGAAATTCTCGATCCCGCTCAAATCGGTGATGCCGAGGCCTTTGATATCCAATGTGACGATGTCTTCCGTATCCCGACGATAAACGTCCTCATTCTGGCCTTTGCGCAACTTGGCGAGTATGGCGCTTTTCAAGGCGGGGTCGGCGAAAGTGATGGTCTCATCTTCCGGGAGAGGATCGCTTTGCGGATCAAAAAGATACTCCGTTAAATTCAGCAGATCAAGGCCCTGGATGGCGCTTTCATCCGGAAAGTAGTTCGCGGCGCAGTCTAAAATCGTCAGCGCGGCGTTGTTGCGCAGATCCAAGGTACGCAGCCTGTTTTCATAGCAGTAGAGGGTTTCCAGAAGCGGGTTGCCGGTTACGCTGAGTCGTTCCAGCCGGTTCACCGGGCAGAAGAGCTCCTTGAGCTCGGGCTGATAGAATGTGTCCAGGGTTGTCAGCCGGTTATTGGTGCAGTCTAACGTTTCCAGCCTGGGGGACAGCACCACCAGATTGGTGATTACATTATCCCGACAGGATAGATACAGCAGGTTGGGGCAGGCGACAAGCGAAAGCGAAGTAAGATAGTTGTAGCCGCAGAAAAGATACTCCAGGCTGTTGCCCGAAACCGAGATATAGGTCAGTGCGTTTTGTGAGCAGTCAAGCCGTTTGAGCGCCGGGCAGTTGTTGACGTTTAGAGTTTGAAGCTTGTTTTCCTGGCACTTCAGCAGCGTGAGATTGCTGCGTCCGTTAACATCAAGACGGGTGAGTTCATTTTCATAAACCTGCACCTCTTCAAGTGTGGGGGTATCAAAAATGTTAAGCGTCTGTAGCTTATTTTCCCAGGCATAAACGTTTTTAAGCAGCGGTTGTACGGAAACGTCCAGCGAGGCCAATTGATTCTCATAGCATTCGATATACCTGAGTTTCCCCGTTCTGGGCGCGCTTTTGAGGGTCAGGCTGGTCAACTGATTGTTGTTGCAGCCTAAGAAGTCCAGATCAGCCGCGTCGGACAGATCCAGACTCGTTAGCCGATTGTACTCGCAATAGACCTGGAACAGCGATGTACAGCCCTCCAGGTTGAGGCTTGTAAGAAGGTTGTTGTTGCAATGCAAGCTTCTCAGTTTCGATAGCCCGGAAAGGTTGAGCGATGTGATTTGGTTATCCTGACAACGAAGCGTTCCCAGGTTCACGGCATATTCGATGCCGGTTAAGTCGGCAATACCCTTGTTGTCTAGATCCAGTGAGGATAATCCCGCCATATCGGAGGGATAGATGGGATCGCCCGCAGCTTTGGAAAGCACGCTAAGTAGATTGGCACGGAACACTGGGTCGGGAATAGCAAGCGGCGTCTCCGCCGCAAGCGCTGTTAAGGGGAGAAGAGACATGATCAGCGCTAGGGCGAGCAGGATCGCCAAAAATTTTTGCTTCACTTGGTTCTCCTCCTGTTGATTTATCATATCGAGCCGCATGCGTAGCAAAAACCCTGAGGCAGAGCAATGCGTTATCCGCTATTCATCCGGACACCCCCCTCCTCCAAGACTTTCGTTTAGCCGTGTTCCATGGCAATGGTTGACCGACGACGAAGATGGTTGTCAGAGCTGCATGCCGTAGGTATAATTAAGAAATAGCACATCGGGCGTGAAATGAGCGTGAAATATACCTTTGCATCCGGCAAAGTCATGTATTCTATGAAGGAATAGGGTGCAGATTCAAGTGAACTATGTTCCTCTATTGGAATCCAAGCTTGTGATTCCGGAAATCCCGGACAAAGCTCTTCTTAGCCAGAGAATTAATGATCTCGACATCGCCGGGCATAGGGCGACCATCATCACGGCCCCCGCGGGATTTGGCAAAACGACCGCGGTCCTCTTGTCGCTGCAAAACCACCGTGAGCATATCCGGTGGTATCGGCTGGAGGAAGACGATTCGTTTCTCCCCTTGTTTTACGCGCACTTGATGGAAACGCTTTTCCCGGAGAAGAATCGCGAAACGCTTGACAGCATCCATTCCCTCGCCAGCATCAACAATATTGCGAGCGAATACTTGCTGCAAAATGCACTCATATGCCAGGATGCGTGGATGCTGTTTTCTCAAAGACCGCAGCCCTTATACTTGGTATTGGACGACTTTCACAACGTACTGGAGAACTCGTTGATTGCCGAATCCATCCGTTACTTTATCGCAAATATGCCCAAGACCGTTCGAATCATCGTCATATCGCGGACGGAGACCGGGATTCTATCCGGCAAGCTGGCCTTTGATCAACGCATTTCGCGCATCGGCGCCGACGAACTGCGCTTTACCGAGGGGGAAGCGGAAAAGCTGCTTGCGGAGAAATACCGGCTGGACCTTACACCCTGCCAAATGAAGCAAGTAATCACATATTCGGAAGGCTGGATCGCCGGTCTGACGATGATCTGCCGCCTTGACAACCCGATGTTTTTTCAGGAATCCAAAGGCTCATACATCATCGCAGCGCCCGACCTATCGGGTCGTTTCAGGCATTATTTCAGTGAATTTATTAACAAGATCGATCAGGCGATGCTGCTGAACCTTGCCAAAATATCGATCCTTCCCGATTTTTCCTGCGCCGATCTCGAGGCCGTGTTTCATATGCAGGATGCGGAAGACGTGGTGCAATGGCTTGAGCAAAAAAACATGTACATCCAAAAATACATGACGAGGCCAGTTATGTATCGTTTTCACTCATTGTTTCGCATGGAGCTCGATGCCTATCTGCATGAGCATGTGAGCGAGATCGAGATTCAGGGCATGCATCTTGACGCCGCGAGGCATTATCAGCGCTGCGGCGAGCTATGCCTAGCCATCCGTTTCTATATCATCGCTGGCCAGATCGATGCGGCCGTCAAGATCGCCGCGGATGAAGGCGTTCGCATCCTGCATTCCGGCAATCCGGAAAAAATTATCCCGGTCATCCTGGAGTTTCCGGACGATTGCGTGCAGTCCGATCCATACCTGCTGCTTTTTCGCGGGATTTCAGTCATGAACCTCAATCCCAAGGAGAGCTATCAGTGTTTTCTCAACTCCCTTCTGCTGTTCAGGAAAAGCCGCGACGTCACGCTGATGATGGATGCCTTGGGCATGACCATCCCGATGTCCTTCGTAAAGAACAATTTTGCCTATATCAAGAGCTCGCTCAGCCTTGTGCCGAAGCTCAGGGTCTTGCTAACGGACAAAGATGGGCGCAGAAAGCTGCTGCTTGCCGCCTTTATGGGCGCGGCCGGTTCGGACAGGCTGTGGTTGGGTGGGTTTCTCTATCGAATCCTAGAACATATGGATATTAGCGAACCGGTATGGGAGTACTGCTTTTATCTGGTCAAGGGCGTTGTCCTGTATCGAAGGGGTAAATTGACGGAAGCGCTAAAAAACAACGACAAAATACTGGGGCACGAGGTTGCCCGGCGCAGCGACCAGTGGAAAATCATAGCGCTATCAAGCTGCCACAACGGCCCCTGGCTTTCGGGAGATATGGAAGCGTCGCAAAGGTATCGGAGCGATTTCGCCGCATTGGCAGAAAAATACGATTCGCCGTTTGCGCGCGGCTACGCCCTCCGGTTGGCGGCTTACAATAAGCATCAGACCTTGGATTTTTCCGGCATGATCGAACTGATGAACGATGCGGCCTATGCGTTTTCGCAGGATGGCAATCCGGTCATGGTATGCGTCATCAACACAACGAGATACCTTTGGGAGGCGGAAGCGAAGGAACCGCAACCCTACGCCGAACTGGCAGCGGAGGAACTGAATAAGCTTCAAGCGCTTCATCCTAGCCAAGGATTTATCGAACTATGCAAGACCATAACGGGAGCACTCTACAAGGAGTGTGGACGTTACGACGAAGCGGAAGCCCTGCTTAAGCACGCATATGAAACGTCGCGCCGTAAAGGGGCGAGGCAGAGCATGTGCGGGCCCCTGCTTCATATGGCCGACTTGTATTACAGAAGGAACAACTTCGATGCGGAGAGGAAATGCCTCGCCATCTTCGGGCGCATCGTGACGCGTTATGGCTACGAGTATTTTCGTGAGATGAACTATACCACGCTGATTCGCGTGTGCGCGCGTTGCATGGAAAAGGGCATATATCCCCATAAAATGCGCAGGATCATCACGCGCTACTTTGGCGAACGAGGAGCGGATCTCATATCCGAGAATCCATCGACGGCAGTCATCGATCCTAAAGCATTTATGGCCAATTTTTCGCCCTCCAAGCAAGGACCCAACATCATCAGGGTTGAGTTCTTTGGCAGCTTTAAGCTGTGCACCGAGGGAATGCAAATCGATGATACCGCCTGGAAGACGCGAAAAACCGGCGGCATTTTGAAGTATATATTGGCATCCGCCGGAAAAGCCGTTCCCAGGGAAGCTTTGGCCGCGATGTTCTGGCCGGAATCCGAGGCGAAGGCCGCCTCGACCTCCCTGCGGGCGGCGTTGTATGAGCTCCGAAAAGCATTGGCGCGTTTTGACTTAGCTTTTGAAAGCGAAACTGCATTGCTAGCCGAGAATAAAAACGGTTTCCTCGTTGCCGAGGATACGATTGTTCAAACCGATGTAAACGACTTCATCCGGCTATATGAAGGATATGGATCGGGAAAGCTGCCCTCAGAGGAAGTAAAGCATGCGCTCGTTGGCGTCACGCAGCTATACAAAGGCGATTTTCTTGAGGAAGATCCCTATGATGAATGGGTTATCATGTTGCGGGAGCGATACAGATCCATGTACGTTGAGGCATCGCATAGTCTTGCGCAGATTTACTGGAGTGCTGGTGAGTTTGATGCGGCGCAATCGTTGCTGCAACGCCTTATGGAAATTGACCCGTTGGATGAGGAAGCATGCGGATTGCTGATCGGCGTCTATCAAGCAACGGATCAAAAAAACCGGGCGAGTTCGCTGAGGCGGCAGTTCGTTAAGCACTTTGAGGCGGAAATGGGCATAAAACCTGAACTAAGCGTCAAGAACAACATTCCAGCGGCCAAAAGCGCAGTTTTTCGGAAATAGCATTTTGCGGCATCGCGCAGTGGCCAACGAGCTATGAAGGTATCCGTGTGGAAGATGTGATGTCGCAGGTAACGCCGTAGTCCTTCATGAGCTGGGCTTTGATGAGGGAATACTCTTTTTCGGCAATGAGCCGTTTGGTTAGCAACTGCTTTAACATGGCGAGTTGCATAAGGACCGAGGCCGAACCTCCGCGGCTAACGCCAAACCGTAGTGCACGGTTGCGGGAAACCCGCCGGCGTATGCGCGCCGCCAGCGAAGGAGAGAAATCAGGCTGCCCGGCGGCAAGGCAATCTGATCCGGATGGCCGCCCTGCCATCCTTAACGGTTGGTTCGCTCGCGAGGCGCCGTCCACGCCGCCGCTGAGGAGATATGCAAGAGCTGCTGGTCGGAATTTAAGAGGATGGCTCGGCAATGGGCGCGCCGGGCGCTGGGGTTGTGAAAGGCGTGTAGTCTTTCATGGTGACGTGGGCGTTTTCTTCTTAAAAAAGAAAACGCCCATTACGCACATGCGTAACGAGCGCTGTGTAACTCTGATACCGTGATCGCTCAAGGCGAACGAAGAAACTGTATGTGGTGAGTATAGATGGCCCGTCCATTGTTTATCAACGCATATCAGGGCTATTCTGAAAATAAACGCATGTTTTCGCCAGCGGAAAACGTATAACGGGCGTAATACGTTTTCGGGCAGTTTTTACGTTTTGTTTTTCGCATTATTATTGCTGCCCAGGATTCCGTCACGATGAATGCGTCCGTCGTGTACAGGATGCCCGATAGCACCACTTTCCATATACCCGCAGATAAGGCCACCCCGATCGCCGAGACAACGCCCACGCCATCGCCAACGAAGGCAACCCCGGAGCCGACGGATGCCGCCGCATATGCCGCGTATCTCAAGGGCTTGCCGGAAGATCAACTGGAGAGCATCGGGCAAGCCATGAAACAACTTCAGCTCATCCTCACGCCGCTCTCGGATGAGACGGTGGACGCTTTCCTGGCGTTCATTGGCGCGGTTGGCAAAAAGCAGGATCTGCCGCAGAGCGTGCCGGACGAAAGCGTTTATGATAACGCAATTCTTCTGGTGTTTTCGCAGGAAGGCATGTCCTACACAAGACCGATCATGCGGCTGTGGGCGAAAAGCCGAAAGGATCGGTTAGCTCTGAGTATGCCGCGTACTTTGACCTGATGAGCAATCTCAAAAACAGCAGAATGATCGATCACTTCGACGACGGCACGCTGCGCGTTTCGTGGGGCGTGTTCGGGGATGCCCTTGCATGGCGGCTGAATTTTTGCACCGCTCATCCGAGCTTCTGGCAAACATTGAATATGAAGGACCGACTGATGACCGATCTGGGCATCTATCTGGGCTGCATTGAGGTCGGCAACCCGCTTTACGTGTACAACGATGAAACGAAGGGGCTTTGGGACGAAGTCAAGGAGAGCTACGAGCGCTTCGTTGCATCGTATCCCGATTCCGCAGCGATGCCCTTGGTTTCCGGCGCGCTGGCCGAATGGGAAAAGAACGGGTATAAGTACAACGACGCCATGGATGCGTATCTTGAAATCGTGAACTACAAAGGAATCCTCGAGTAGTTAATAATCAAACGTGTTCTTGGGCGCGTCATCTGCCCATGGCCGAACGCGGGCATCATGCCGTCTCCGCGCCCCGGGGGCACGGGCCCCGCCCTATTCGCAGTCCACCAATGTGAACGATATCTGATGGACGCCCGGGCAGCGGCCCAGTTGCGTGGCGATGACGGTGTAATCGCCGATGGGCATCGGGGGGAACTCGGCCTGCCAGCTAAAGGCGCTGCTGACGGTCGCCGTGGTGCTATACGTGCCGTCGGGGCCTATGATCTCGAGCTGAATCTGGCTGTTGGGTTCTCCTCCGCCAAGGACGGTGGCAAACGGCGCGCAGTTGATCGCATCGCCGAACGGCTCGAAGATGACGGGCTCAACACACGCGCGGCACAGCAGCGTGAAGCTGACGATGGCTTCGCCGCTGGTACATTGGGCGCTTGCTTGGCTGACGGTAATGGTATACGCGCCATCCGCAAGCGCGCCGGACAGAGGAACCTGCCAGGAACCGTTCGTATCGACGACGGCGGAACCACAGAACACGTTGCTGCCGCCGCTGTTTCTGATGCACAGGCTAACCGCCGCGCCGGGCGCGCCGGTGCCGGTCACGTCCGTCAGGTCGCATGTGATCAAACCGGGCTGAGGCTCCGCAATTTCCGGCGGCGGGCAGGCGCAGTCCACGGTAAACGCGTTGGCATTCTCGCCGCTCACGCAAACGGCGGTGGTTTGATACGCGGCCGCCGTATAGGCTCCGTTGGGCAGGATGACCGGCACGGCCAACCGCCACGAGCCGTCCGGGTCCACGGCAGCCGCGCCGCAGAACACCTCCTCGTTGCCGCCGTCACGGACGCACGCGCTGACCACGGCTCCAGGCGTGCCTACACCCGAGAGGGCCGTCAACCCGCATACCGACCCGCCAGTGTGGGGGGAATGGATCTCGGGCGGCGGACAGGCGCAATCGACGGTAAACGCGCTCCGCGCCTCCGCGCTCGCGCAGCCTCCACCGCTTTGCGCGACAGCCACGACATACGCCCCGTTGGGCAGATTGACCGGCACGGATACCCGCCATGCGCCATCGGGCCCGACGGCCGCCGTATCGCAAAACACATCATCCGCGCCTCTGCGTATGCATAGGTCGATCCCGGCTCCAGGCGTGCCGACGCCGAAGAACTGCTCCTGCAGGCAGATCACGCTTTGATCCAGCGGAAACTGGATGATGGGAGGCGCGCATGGGCAGCTCACCTGAACTGAAACGGACGTTTGCTGTGCGGCGCAATCCGCCCGCCGCTGAAGCGCCGTGATGGTACGCGCGCCGGGGACATCGAACAATAGGGGCACCCGCCACCTGCCGCCCAGATCAACCATAGTACTCGTGATCAAAACGCCGTCCACGAACACGTCCATTGCCGCGCCTCGCGCGCCCGTACCCGAAACGATCCGCATGCCGCAGGGCAGCGCGCCCCCCGCCGGTTCGAGGATGGTTGGCGCTGGACAGGCGATGGGCGTGCAGCATGGCGGGGAACAGCGCGGCGGACAAGACGAATAGCTGCTACTTTGGCATATGCAGCATAGTGTTCTTGAAATTCTGCAAGTTTTTATCCGTTGGTTTCCGCATGAAGGCATGCATGAGGTGAAGCGTCTCATGGATTCCCATCCTCCCCTTATCACATTCATGGTATGAAGGGGTTGATCGACGTGTTCGGCATGAGGAGCGGGCCACCCATAGCAGAGCGGCTCCAGCGTATGAACGCAGGGCGAACCCCGCCTCCCCTCCCGGAATACAGTGAAGGAGAAAACCATGCACGCCCTATGACAACGCGTGCTTTGCCGCGTCGACTTGAATATAGCCTGTTCCGGCCGATGCGTTAAGGAGAAAGCGCTATGGAATTTTCTTTTCAGAGTATCGGTCCAAGGGGTGATCGTCTGGGATCCCTTCCGTACTTAGATACCTTTATTTATACGCCGGTAAAATACGTGGGCAATGGGCCGGGCTTCAACGACAATATCCTCAAGAACCCCATCCCCGACGTGCCCATCGACATCGCACAGATCAACCACCCCCGCGGGCTGGCCGCCGACTATCTGGGCAACCTCTACTTCGCCGACGAGTACAACGGCTCGGTACGGGTCGTCATCCCGAACGCCGATGGAGAATGGGTCGTGCGAACCATCGTCGGCACCGGCGTGGAGGCGGGCTCCGCCGAGCCGCCCAACGGCGTGCTGGCGCAGGGCATCGAGATGTATGAACCGATGGCCGTCGATGTCGCGGCCTATTGCCGCTATGTGGTGTTCCTCAACACCGACAGCCACTTGGTGCAGATGCTCGACATGGAGCATCCGGCGGGCGTGTACGAGCGGGATATCTACTACAGGGGCTCGCTGCTTCACGCAGCGGGCCAGCCCTATCCCGCCGGGCCGTGGCTGACCACCATCGCCGGGGAATACATCGCGGGCTCGGCCGGCGGCTACTACGAACCGCCGGATCACGACCCGATGAAGGCGCGGTTCAACAACCCGCAGGGCGTCGCCATCACCGACGATGCGAACACCATCTATGTCGCCGATACCGAGAACAACGTCATCCGGCTGCTGACCAGGACCGCGCAAGGCGCGTGGCAGATCTTTCCCTTCGCGGGCAGCCCATCCGCCGCGGCGGGCTACGGCGGGGACGGCGGCCCGGCGCTTAACGCGCTGCTCGACCAGCCTGTCGGCATCGCGCTGGACGATGCTGAGGAGAACCTGTACATCGCCGATATGAACAACCAGCGCGTGCGCAGGATCGACCTCGCGACCGGTATCATCACGACGGTCGCGGGCAACGGCGTCATCCCGCCGAATCAGTTTACCAACGTCAACGACGGAACCGTGGCGCAACTCGGCGCGCCGCTCAATCAAGTCGCCCTGTTCAAATACCTCAGCGACGTGGCGCTGGACGCCAACGGGAATCTCTATATCGCCGACCAGGGCAACAACCGCATCCGCAAGATTCTGGCGGACCTGAGTGAAATTCAAACCATCTACGGCGACGGCACCCCGAACCTCATCCAAGCGCCCAGAGGCGTGGAGGTGAACTGGGCCGGCGAGGTGTTCGCTAGCGATACCGAGGGCGCGAAAATATGGAAGCTGACGCCCGACGGTTTGACGCCGGAGAACTATCCGCCTGCACCGCCGTGCCTTCAGGCCGCCACCGCGGTCAATCTCTCGGCGAATAAATTCGCCGTCAATGCCGATCTGCCATTGGGCCGGTTTGAGTTCGGAGTGTTCGATCAGGGCGGGAACCTCGTCGCCTCCGCGTTGAACGGCGTCAATGGCGAAGTGATCTTCCAGGCCATCGCCCTTACCGCGCCGGATATCTATGCCTATACCATCCGGGAAATTAGCCCAGACGGCGACGGCTGGGAGACCGACGCCAGCGAGTATCCGGCGATTATCACCGTGGCCATGAGCGAAGAAGGTACGCTCATCGCCTCGGTGAGCTACCCGCAGGGTCCGCCGGTCTTCACCAACACCTTTGTTTCCGAACCTCCCGTGCCCGCGACGGCGCGTTTGCGGGCGCTGAAAACGGTCTACGGAGCCTGCCTGTCCGCGAATCAGTTCGTCTTCGGCGTTTTCGACGCGAGTGGGAATGAGGCGGCGCGGGCGAGCAACAATGGGAATGGGCAAATCACGTTTCCCGCTCTTTCGTTCGATCAAGCGGGCGCATACCCTTACACGATACGGGAGCTGAACGCTTCCGGCAATGGCTGGGTCACGGATACTCGAATCTTTTCCGCTATCATTACGGTAGCCGTCAGCGAGCAGGGCCAGCTTATAGCAACAGTGAACTATCCCGGCGGGTTCCCCGCCTTTGTCAATAGGTACTGCCAGCAGGCGTGCCGCTGCCGGCCAAGATGTTGCCGGTTCAGAGGATGAGATGTCGATGCACATTCCCAAGGCATGGATGCTGAGCGCGATCACGCGAAGAATGTCACGAACAAGGTCACGAGGCTCCTTTATTAAGCATCTCTTTGTATAACGAATCCATGATTTCACGGGAGGAGGAACTCGAATCAAGGAAATACCGCAACCTTCACACGTGCGGCAGCGTCTAATGCGAGTGCACTCTATATCGCTCGTCTTAGGGCCAAATTAAGAAATGAAACGGTGGGAAGCACTTTGCGATTACTCTTCAAGCAGCGATTCTTCTCGTGGTTTGACAGCTATGACATTTATGATGAGAGTGGCAACACGGTATTTACCGTCCATGGCAAACTCGATTGGGGACACAGGCTTGAGATATACGACGGAGGTGGCCGTTATCTCGGCAGGGTGAAGGAAAAGGTCTTGACCTTCCTGCCGCGCTTTGAAATTTACATCGGCGAGCAATATGCCGGACAGATCACCAAGGAGTTCACCTTTTTGAAGCCGGTCTTTTCCCTCGATTGCAACGGCTGGGAGGTTCGCGGCGATTGGCTGGGTTGGGACTACGAGGTTCACGATCCCGTCGACCGGCCGATCATGACGGCTTCAAAGGAAATCCTCAACTGGACGGATACCTATGTCATCGATGTAGTCGATCAGCGCGATGCCCTGCTGTCGCTCATGATCGTGCTGGCCATCGACGCGGCAAAATGCTCTCAGTCCTCATCATAGATCCTCGACGGAGTAAACTATCTATAGAATATGCCCTGCCATTCGCTCAGATTGCCAATGATATGGTTTGCCCATCGCACATACCACAACGCTGTCTTTGATCGGGTCGCTTAAAAGGAGGGTTGACAAATCCTCGTGTTCGAGCATGTGCAGGTAGGCCTCCCACGCAGCCATGCCCGACGAAAGGATTCCCCTGATTTTATCGGTCCTGCGGGCGCGGGCGACGATGAGTTTTAGTTGCTCATGTATGCGCCGGCGCTCGGGGACGGGTTCCAGCCGATCTTTCAGCACGATATAATCCACCATGACCTCCTGCCGATTTGCATGTGCGAAGGTTTCGGCATCCCTGTGTTAGCCGCCCTCTGCGGGGCCCTCTCCATCGACCGCTTCCTTGCAGACGATGCGCCATCGTCCTCGTAGCCGATGGTGATGCTGTATCTGTGATTGTTGATGCGTCTTGATAGAATGGGACAGCCCTTGTCGATGGATTCGACGATATCGCGATTGATTTGCTCCGCGTCGGTGTCCAACATTCTGCCATCTTTGCCGCAGCTAACGGTAACATACTTAGCCGACCAGCCGATTGTTTTCAACAGCCGCAATTCCTCTTGAAACGGCGTTTCGTTGATGCATTCGAAGCACTCGCAGCCTCTTGAACCTACCCAGTCGCCCACGATCCGGCAAAAAAACGGTTTGCCATGCCGCTGTAAAACGCAAGTTCGGCTCTGTTCATTTTCGTGCCCGTGATGCTGCATGTTGCCGCCAGGAGGTTGACGCTATAGTCGGTTTCATTGCCGTAGTAACGATTTCGGATATGGTGGATATGATTTTTCTGTTCATTCCAAACCCGCCTTTCGAATTTTTTGCGCGAGCGTTCTTGCTCCGGCAATCGATTCATGATGTCAGTCGCCTTGCGCAGCAAGCCCAGCACCACGCGGTCGTTGGCAGAGACGATTCTGAAAAGGCGCTTGAGCTCGGCCCGTACCTCGGGCCTAAGCAATCGCTCGCCGGCATCGGGCGGCAGCGCGTAGCCCGTCTCGGGCTCGACGCCAAGCTGCGCCCATATCTTCCAGCACGTCCCGTGCGTCGCGTCGAGTTCACCATCGAACACGTACTGCCGGATCACGTCGAAGATCCTCTCCTGCGCTGCCTTGTTTTCGCATAGATGGTGCAGGTTTGAATCGGCGATATGGTAGCGGCCCTCGATGGGAAAGCCGACGATGGCAAGCAGCCATTCGGCGGTCTCCCGCGCGTTGCCGGGCGTCACCCCGTCCAGCCGCGCCATGAGGTCGCGTTCAAGCCGACCGTGCGCGGGGTGTTCCAACACCTGAATCAGGCGGCAAGGATGTCGGCATACGTCACGGTTTTCTCGGCGCGGCCCGCGATGATGACGGCATCGCGAAAATGCGCATGCCAGTCGGTCAGGATGAACCGGCCGTCGTCGGTGTAGCCCTGCGCCGCGACGACCTCGCGCGTGGGGCGCATCGTGTGATCGAAGTGCTTATGCGCGTCCAGCCCGTAAAGCGTGCCGCACTCATCGTAGCCCGCCGCGACGTGCCAGTCGGGGCCGTCGCCCAGCTTCATCAGCACGGGTAGCCCGGCATCGACCGATGCTTTCACGGCCGTGAAGATATCGTCACGCGCCGTCCCGCCCGACAAGCGCCGCCACGAGAGTCCGGCGAAGCCGAAGATGAAGCCGAAGTATTCGTCGAGCCAGCGCCAGCCCGGATACCAGACGGGCAGCGTCTGATATTCGGAGGTTTCCTCCGGCCATGCCCAGCCGGCCGAGACGCCGGTGAACGACTGATAGTCGTGATAGAGCTGCGCGCGGTGCTTCTGCATGGCGGTGGTAGTGCAGTTTCCGCATTGGACGCAATCGGAGCCCTTCTGCCCGCAAAAATGCGGCGCTTCCTCGGTAAAGCCGAGCGCCGAAACCAATACCGTCTCCAGCGCGCCGAAAAAGGGACTCGATTCGGCGCCGTCGGGGAAGGGCAGCATGTCGGGCAGCCGCTTGATCATCGGTTCATCCTCCTATACCCTTTCGTTGCAGGCGATGGAATACCCCAGCAACGAGGCGATGCCGCTATGATGTCGGCAAGCGCTCGCGGAGTATCTCGAGCACTTCGTCCATGCACGCCGCCGCTTCCCGGATCTTCGCCGCGATTCTTGCGCGCTTCCCCTTATCCTGCAAATTCGGGAGCGTGACGTTGAAGCCGCCGCCGAGCGCCTCCAGGTCGCCGCCGTCGTCGTCGTTCCATATCTTGGCCGTGCGGTCATACAGCTCGCTGATGTCCGCGATAAAGGCGAGATCGGGATTGAGCACCAGGGCGCGGTCGAGGAATAGCTGGGAGCAGCTTCCGTTGGTAGCCATGTTGCAGATGTTGCTCACATGCACGCCCCACGCGTTAAATGCTTCCGGCGTTATGCCGTCGAACTTCCCCGATTCAATGCCGCCGGCCCACGCGCGGAAGGCTTCCGGGCCAAAGCAGAACGCGTCGTTTTTCACGGCGAGCAGCCGGGGCATGTCCAGGATGACGCCCCGGTATGCCTGCTTAAGGTCGATCACGCGTTTCCTCTCCCCGACAAAGAGCCATCCCCTTGCGTTGCATTCGAGGGAAGGATCATCGGCAAACACCCGCTCGATCGGCACGCGCTCGGGCTCGGTCTTGTCCCCCGTCAGGAACAGAAGGGTCTTCCCGTGTTCCTCGTAGCCCACGTAGATGCCCCACGGCGGCCCGCCCCGCGTGACCGCGATGACGGGGACGGCTTTATCGATGTAGGCGATGAGCGTCTGGAGGTACATCTCCTTGTTCGCCCGGAGCTGCTGCCCGGAGACGAAGGTGCTGGCATAGCCGCATTTCTCAAAGATGCCCTCGAAGTAGCTTCCGCCCTCGCGGTTGAACATGCAGGCCGACGCCGCCTCGCCCATGTATTCGCCATAGGAATACACCTGCGCCAGAACATCGCCCGTCAGCCCCGCGAAGAACCAGTAGCCGAAATCCGGCTCGTCCCGATAGGCGCCAAGGGATTCCATCACATACCGGGCGCAGCCGTTGAACCAGTAGTTTTCGCCATGCTCGCTGGTGATGAATCGATGGATGTTGGGGATCGCGTTGTTGCTTCGCTTGGTGATCACGGTAAGCGCGCCTTCCTTCATCTTGATTTTCGATGGCTGCACAAGCTGCGAAACGCGGATGGAGCGGAAGTATTTCTTGATCGAGCTATCGGAGCCCAGGATGATCGGCCGGGCCTGCTGCCGCCTTAAATCCGCCGCCATATAGGGGAAATTGACGCCGCAATAGCGAACCTCGCCGTTGATGATCACGGCGAAGTGCTTCATGCCCACGATCCAGGTGAGATGGTTGTACGCATCCCGGTCAATCCCGCCTCGCTTGGGAACGCTGAAATAATCGCCAAAGACCGGCTGGTGAAAGCAGATGGCCTCTTGCGACAGCCGCTCGTCGGGACTGTTGTCCATATTGACGCCGAACAGAACATTCAAATCCTCGCCGTGATGAAAACGGATGCTTTCTTCTTTTTTGCCATGCCCCCAGCCGCCGCTCTCCTCGCCGATGCGAAACTCGATATCCACGCGGAACGGCAGCTTCACCGCAATGTTGGTTGACAACACACGCGTCGAAATCCACGAGATGTATTCAGCTTCGCCCTCCTCGGTCACGCGGTAATGCGGGCGGTTGATCGGGATCAGTTGATCCATGCCGGCGTCCTGCGACCACAGGATGGGGTTCTGCGTCTCGATTTCCTCAACCGAAACCGTGCCGGGAGCCAACTCGTCCGGCCTACCGAACAGCGCCGCGTCGGCCAGCCGTTTCTTCACGGGGACGAGCAAAGAAACCAGCTCGCGCTTCTCATCGGGCGAGATGAGGTTCTCCAGCATGGCCTCGTGGCGCAGGCAACCGTCATGCCCGTAATCGATCTCGTAGAACTTGTTCCCGTCGAAATCGGCTATGAGCGAGCGGAACCGCTCGCCCAAGTCCTCGTCAAGGTACACGTTGACCGACGCGAACAACCCGCCCTCGAACGCTTCATCGGCATAGGGGCTGTCGTTGATAAAATCATCCGGGACGCGTAGGATAGCGGCGTCACCGGCACTCGTCTGAAACTCAAACCGCTCATGCTGCCCCGGCTCGCCGGTCAGGGGGCCATGAGCCTGCACCCAGCGCTGAAAGCCGTCCGGGTCGGAGGTTTCCGGGTTGCTCCGAGGCCGCGACGATAAAACGCGCATGGCCGGCAGCGGGATGATCGACGCTTCAACGGGCCTGGCAAGCCTGTCCGATAGATCGGAAAGCTCGTCATAGATCACGGATTTCTTATGCTCCAGGGTATCCAGCCGCTCCTCCATTTTTTCATAGAGAATCGGCAGCGCGGAAATCCTCGTCACGCCGTTTTGGATCATGGCCTGCAGAAACTCATTGACCACGCCGCGAAGCTCCGCCAGGGCGTCGACCTCGTCGTCGATGGCGCGTATGCGGTTGACGAACGTCTCCACCACGACGCTCATATCCTCGCTCTCATAGATGCGGATGATATCCTTGATGGGAATCTGCATCTTGCGGAGCACCATGATTTGCTTTAATCGCTCGATGTTCCCGGTGTCGTAATACCGGTATTTTTCGGTATCCGATCTGACGCTTCGGATCAGTCCCGCCTGTTCGTAATACCGCAAGCTGCGGGAGGATATGCCCAGCGTGTTCGTGAGATCGGTGATCTTGACCAAATCCATTGGCGCACGCCCCTTGTATGCCTTGATGGTCACAAGCATATCACTTGACCACGCGTCAATGTCAATGAAAAACAATGATCCCCGCAGTATTTTCCTTTTTGCTATAGCTATGCTCTGCCATATCCGACGGCCTCTCCATGCTATACCTTAACGGAAACACCGCCGTCCGGCTACGTGGCCGCGGCTCCATGCCCGTTCACGAACACCGAGGCGCGTGTCAACGGAACGCCGTTGAGCGCAATCGTCGGGAAACTTTTGTAGTATGGAGCGTGTATTTGCTGCCCTGGGGATACCTATCCTTATCGCCGCTATCCGTTCTCTCCAAACCAGTATACAATCGAGTCTCTCAACTGCTCAGGCGTACTCCTTTGGAACCCCTGCAACCCCGGCTCCGGCTTATACGCACTCCAGCAGTCATAATAACTCATATAATTCTTACGCTGAGAAAGATACGCGCGTATTATAGGGGTCGAAAGTGCAACACGACCTTCCTGCGGGGTGATAGAAGATGGCTGGGCCTGCCGTGTGGAAATCGATCCGCTGAACCAAGCGATCATGTGGTTGATATGTTCGCGGTCACTGCCTGCCCAATACATTTTACGGCCCCGAAAACGTATTTCGTCCAAAATACGTTTTGTTTTTTCTAGTGTGGGCATAGTTACCCCTTCGCCTGTTGGATACAGCGCATTGAAGATGATGCAGCCGAAAGAACCGGATAGCTTTTGCAGCGTAAACACATCGCCATGCTTTTGCAAGAATCGCCACACCTTGGTCTTTTCCCAGTTCCAGCGGCGGCCCAAAGTATCCAGCGTCAATGCGGCGCCAATGCGCTCAAACTGGATGACCGGCGCCAGTTGGGAGAACACATCACGCGGATTCCGATAGATTGTGTGGCACCAAAGGTCGAGCCAGGCGTCCGCCTCATCAAAGGTATAGCGCTGTTCCACAAGCCGCTGGGTGATGTCTCGCGGCACGCAGAGGAAACCATACCCGTCCGTGGTGTACACGACACCCTCGGAGCATGCCGCGCCCGAGCATTTCACGACCCAATCCCTGATCTTATACGTGAGCTTCTTCGTAACGGGATCCAAGTCATAATCGATATATCCGAGTTCAGAAAGCTGATCCATGACCTCCAGCGTCTTTTGCCGGTTCTTGATCCACAGAATGCTCTTCAACCCCACAACGCCACCAGCCCAGGTTCCAGCCTCGACCTCGTTGATATAGCCGCAATAGGTGGAATGCCCCGCGCGAAAAGCGGCCCTGGAAGCCAATCCGACCCACGCGCCCATAATCCCCTTGCCCTGTGGTAGCAAGTTGCGCGGCGCCTTAACCCACGAGCATTTCATGACGATGCTCCTTTCAATTGCAAATGAAAAGGCCGGCAAATACCGGCCATAGTTGAGATCAAGACGCCCTATTCTTTTGTGTTTCACCATACCAGATCAACGACGACTTTTACGGTTACACACTTTTTAGGCGCTTATTTCAGCTTTTGTCACCGTTTTCATCCAACACGATATGGCCCGTAAAGTGCCTAAAACAAAGGGCTTCTACACACCTTAGCGTTGTAGTAAAACGATCGTCTCCACATGCGCGGTCCACGGAAACATGTCCACGGGAACCGCTTGGATGAGCCGGTATGCCCCGGACAGCGCCTTGACATCCCGCGCAAGCGTCGCCGGATCGCACGAGATGTACACGATCTTTTCGGGCCGGGCCTCGAGTGCCGCGGCAATCACCTTTTCGTCACAGCCCCGGCGCGGCGGGTCGAGCACGAGCACATCGCAGCGCATGCCCGGCAAAAGCGCCTCGCAAGCCCCGAGCAAAAAGCGTACGTTGCGTGCGCCGTTCATCTGCGCCGACTCGCGCGCCTGGGCGGTCGCGTCCGGAACGATCTCGATGCCCACCGCCTCCTTCGCACGCGCGGCCAGCAGCTGCGTAAGGCTGCCCGCTCCGCAGTAGGCGTCGATCACCCGCTCCGAACCGTTGAGCTGCGCGAGATTGAGCGCAGCTTCGTACAGCCTGTCCGCCTGCGCGGGGTTCACCTGGCGAAAACTGCCGGGCGATACCCTGGCGCGCACGCCCATAGCCTCTTCCTCGAGAAAAATTGCGCCCCAAAGTGGGCGATAGAGGCCTTCTTTTCCTTCTTCGCCCGCGCCCATGCCCCAAAGCGCCCCGGCAAGCTGCGGAAGTTTTTCGCGCATCCGCTGTGCCCATCGCCCGGCGAGGGGCGGCTTTTCGCGCGCATGCAGCGCCGCAAGCGCGGAACCGCCCCGCGCGGTGCACATCAAAAGCGACAGCGCCTCTCCGCCCTCGCCGAGCCATGCGCGGGTAGCCTCCAGTGCAGGCGCAAACGCCCGCCCCTGCAAGAGACAGTCCGCCATAGGGACGATGCTGCGGCTATTCGCGCGGTAAAACCCGATTTCTCCGCCGTCAGCCGGTACGACGGCCTTGTTGCGGTAGCGCCACGGGTCTTCCATGCCGGCGATTTGCGTAACCGGAGCATTCTTAAGGCCCCCAATGCGCGCAAGGCAATCGCAAACGCGTCGCCGCTTTTGCTCAAGCGCCCTTGTATAGCCCATATGCTGCATCGAGCAGCCACCGCAAGCCCCGTAATACGGGCATGGGGCAACCGCGCGCTCCGGGCTTGCGCACAGAACGTCCAAAAGATCGGCAAATGCATGGCTCTTTTGCTCGCGAAGCATGCGCACGCGCACATTCTCCCCCGCAAGCGCCCCCTGCACAAACACGGCCTTGCGCTGCCAAAAACCGATGCCCACGCCCTCTCCGCTCTCCCTGGAGATCTCCAAATCGAACTCGCGCACGATACCTCCACGCCGGCCTCGCCGCCTCGTCGGTTGACGAGCGCCGCCTAATTCGCTATGCTGTTTGCATCTTCATCGGCATTTATGGCCGCCGACCTTGAAAACCGGACAAAACGAGCGAACAGCTTTTCAAGCTTTTCACCTCCTCGCGAAGGCGAAGAGAAGCGTGACCGACAGCCACGTCGACTGACGTCGACAACGCGGAGCGGAAAAAAGGCTGCTCAGGCGCCCGAACCGAATTTTCAGACTCGACGACTATATACATCGTTTTTAGTGTAACATATTCCCGCCCGGCATTTCAATGCGGCGAAGGAGGACGAACGATGCGCATCAGCAACATCACAACCTGGCTGGTATCCCCGACGGGCGTGTATTTAAGGATCGACACGGACGAAGGCATTTGCGGCTATGGCGAGGCGACGATACCCTACTTTCCCCAATCTGCCCACGGTATGCTCAAGGATATTAAGGCCTATCTGCTGGGCGAGGATCCATTCCGCATCGAATATTTGTGGCAGTCGCTGTTCCGTGATATGTTCATGCGCGGCGGGCCCTCGCACATGGCGGCGATCAGCGCGGTGGACATGGCGCTTTACGATATCAAGGGCAAGGCGCTGGGCGTTCCGGTGTACGAGCTGCTCGGCGGACTCGCGCGCGACAAGGTACGCCTGTACGGCCACGTCGCTGCCAAAAGCGCGGGAGAAATCGCCGCCAAGGCGAAAAAGCTGGCGGATACGGGCGTGACGATGATCAGGTTCCGCGCATTTCACGGCTCGGATGCCCAAAGGGAGTTCGACTACGCCACGGGCGTCGCCGAGCAGCTCGATTACTTGGATGCAATCCAGGCTACAGTCGGCTCCGCCGCCGACATCATCGTAGAGTGTCACGGTCGCTACGACCTGCCCTGGGCCGTAAAGCTCGCCAAGCAGTTGGAAAAGCGCGAGCATATCTTCTTTATGGAAGATCCTCTCAGGCAGGAAAATCCCGCCATGATGGAAGCGCTGCGCCGCCAAACCTCCGTGCCCCTCGCCACCGGCGAACGCTGCCACAGCCGCTGGGATTTTCGCGAGCTGTTCACCGCCAACTCCATCGACTACGCAAGGCCCGATGTATGCCATTGCGGCGGGATCAGCGAGATGATGAAAATCGCCTCCTTCGCGCAGACATACGGCGTATCCGTCGTGCCACACAATACGCAGGGACCCTTGGGCATGGCCGCCTGCCTGCACGCGGCGTTTGCGATCGACAACATCTCGGTGGTCGAGGCTGCCTATGCCAACCCCGACAACGTGGATCGCAAGGCGGAGGCGTTTGCGCAAAGCTGGCCTGCCTGCGCAGGCGGCTACTCCCTCCCGCCCAAAGGCCCCGGGCTGGGCGTTACGGTCGATGAGGCGGCGCTTGACGAGGCGCAGGCGAACTTTCGCCCGCCGGTTCAGCCCCGGCTGCGCGCGTACGATGGCTCCGTGCGGGATTGGTAGGGCGCATAGGACAACATAAAGAGAAGGGTAAGTGCCCATGAAGCTTGCGGCAGGCGCGAAGGCTCCCAATTTTTCATATAACACTCCTTATGAAACGAACGTGAACTTCTACGCCTCGCTCAGGGCAAGGCATAACATCCTCATTTTTTCGCGCTATATCGGCTGCCCGCTCTGCCAGCTGAAGCTTATGCAAACGGCAAGCGAGTATGCCGCGGTTGCACGGGCAGGCGGCGAGATCTACTTCGTGCTGCAGTCCACTGTGGAAAGCGCGAAAGAACAGCTGGAAGAGATGGGCGTTCGTTTTCCGGTGATCCTCGATCCTGACGAAGCACTGTACAAACTCTACGGCGTATCGCCTGCAAAATCGAAGCTTGGGCTGGCATCGCCCACGGTAATAGGGCTAATCGGCCAAGCAAAGCGCGAAGGCATAGCGCATGGAAAACACGAGGGAAACGAGCTTCAGCTACCGGCCACGTTTATCGTAGGCGAACACGGCGTCGTCGAGTATGCCCGCTACGGCAGGCACGGCGCGGATTATCCCAGCCTTACTACGCTGCTGTCGTTGCTGGAAAAATAGCGCCCATACGGCGGAGGTGCTTGTGCTATGCGCTATGTCGCCCTGTTCCGCGGCCTAAACGTCGGCGGCAGGAACATCGTAAAAATGGCGGAGTTAAAGGCGATGCTTACAGAGCTGGGCCTTGAGGATGTGCGGACGTACATCCAGAGCGGGAATGCTCTATTTTCGTCCGGCGAAGGGGAAGCGGCCCTATCGCTCGCCATTGAGCGGGCGTTTACGGATAGGTTCGGCTTTCACAGCGGCGTCGCGCTGCGGGCGCAGGATGAGTTGGCGGCGATTGTGTCGGGCGTTCCGTTTTCGCTGGAAGAAATCGTCGCGGCGGAAAAGGCGGCGGCGGGCGCCGAGGCCCTGTATTGCTATTTGCTCGCCGAAACGGCGCCCCGCGCCGAGATAGAGATGCTGTGCGCTTCGTATACTGGCCGGGACAGGCTTGTTGCATCCGGGCGCGAAATCTATCTTTTGTGTCGCCAGAGCATTCGCGATTCCAAGCCGGCGATGTCTCTTCAAAAGCTCGCATTGCCCATGACATCGCGCAATCTCAAGACGCTGCGGAAGCTATACGAGCTTATGATCGCGTAAAATCGGCGGGTTAGCGAGGTGCATAGTATGAAACCGAAAACTGAAATCAGGGTAATACCCGCCCGGGAACTGGGCGACGGCGTCCGCGATGACATCGGCACAATTTTCACGGAAGGCTTTTATCAGTGGCTGCATTTCTTTTCGAAGGATAAGGAAAGGCTGACGCGGGCCTTCCGGCACATGTTTCAGTTGGATTTATTTTATGTCGCCCTGATCGACGGAGACGTCGTCGGCATCGCTGCCTGTACCGACGGAAAAACCCCTTGCGTGAAGATCGAAACGCGCGAGCTGCGCCGCCATCTGGGCTTTGTGCGCGGAATCATCGCCGGAGCCGTTTTGAAAGATCAGCTCGAGCGGCACGCGTATCCCTTCGCGCTCGATCCGAGGGGTAAGACGGGCTCGGTCGAGTTTGTCGCGACATCGCCAAGATATCGCGGGCAGGGAGTGGCGTCGGCGATCATACGCCATTTTTTCAGCTTTCCACAGTACGATGAATTCGTGCTGGAGGTCGCCGACACCAATGCAGGGGCAGTTATGCTCTACGAAAAATTAGGGTTCTGCGAATGCATGCGGGTAAAAATGCAAAACCAGAAGAGGAGCGGCGTGAACTACTTGGTGTATATGAGGGCAAACGCTCGTGGGTGGGAATGACGCGGTGATGGCCGTGCAGCGCGATCTTCTTAATCAACACGTCGCCGCCATGTTCGTGCTGGACGGATGCTCCCGGATGCTCCCGGCTGCTCACCGTCAACGAGCCGTGGGATAAAACCCGGCCGGCCCCGGCGGTTTATTTCAAGCCAGACCATACAAGGCGAAGCAGCTTACCACTTTCACCAGGCGCTGGCGCGAGAAACCATATCGCATTCCTGAGGATATAGGGCTGCCGGAGAACGAGGCCTTGCTCACGGGCGAAAACATCGGCGATTACGAACTCGGGGCCTTCCCGTGGCTCAAAGATGAAATTCCCTTCGCTCAGCCCTACGCCGCGCTCGTATGCGAAGGCCGCACCGCATCCGTGTGCCGCAGCGTGCGCGGGCGGGAGGAGATGTGACGCCCGATCCCTCCGGCGAAGTCCTGCGGCAGGTGCGCCTGCGCTACCTGCTGACGGCTCATGCCGCCGGCGCCTATTGCGCGGCGGGCTTTTCCATTGTCGTTAAAGACTGCTACTTTGGTGCGGAGGCCATGGCGCTGCTCAGGGCCATCCGCTCGCGCCCATTGCACCTGACAACGCTCAACTAAAGCGCGAAAGCGGTGATGCGGCGCGAGGTGGCGCGCGGCAAGACGGACTATCGCTCATGGGATGCCGAGGCGCTACGCCGGGTGCTCGTCCAGGAAAACCCGCGCATCGGGCCATGGCTGGATACTTCGAATATGACGGCGGAGGAAACGGCGGCGCATCTCATAGCGCGTGCGCAGGAAGCGAGAATAAGCGAGGAGGCCTTATCATGGGAAACATAGAAAAATTCGAAGCTATGGCCGGGCGATACGACACTGCCGAGCGGATTGCCGTTGCACAGGCAATCGCCCGGGCCATTCGAGAGCAGGTTCATCATGCCCACGAAAAGGAAGCGATCGATTATGGATGTGGAACCGGCCTTGTGGGGTTGGAGCTTACGGATCTGTTCCGTTCCGTCCTCTTCATCGACGCTTCGCCCGGGATGGTGGAGCAGGTAAGGCGCAAAATCGAGGCCGCCGATACGCCCGGCGCCCGGGCAATGTGCGCCGATTTCATGGCGGAACCGCCGCCCAACGTGCGCGCGGACTACATCATCGTGGCGCAGGTGCTTTTGCACATCCCGGATATCGAACCGTTTTTATCGCGCCTGCGCATGGCGCTGCGCCCGGGCGGCCATTTGCTGATCGTCGATTTTGACAAAAACGAAGCGGTGGAGTCCGTACTGGTGCACAATGGCTTCGAGCAGCCTGCATTGGTGGAAACCCTGATGAAATTGGGGTTTACCGAGGCCGAATCCAAAACCTTTTACCATGGCGAAGGTATCTTCATGAAAAAGGATGCCTCGCTATTTCTGCTCGATGCAGTAAAAAATGGCGCGCCATAATGCCGGAATCTGTGCGAGAAATCGCTTTCTTCGCCGAATATACTATCCTGTCTAACGGTTGAGGTTCAGCTCAATAGATTATTGGGCAACTATTTCAATTCGATTCCCATCAGGATCGGAAACGCAGCTTTCACAATATCCATCGCCTGTAGTGCGTGGTTCGCTGAAAACGGTAAAGCCGTCGCTGCTTAAGCGCTCGGTAAGGAGTTCAACCGCCGTTTTACTTTCAGCACTGAACGCAATGTGTGTATATCCCAAAAACTCCCCATGAATTCCTATTTCCGACAATTCCAGCTTCGGCATTATCTCAAGCATGCCATCATCTTCAAAATGCAAAAAATGCGCTCTTAGCCCCATTTTCGGGTTGTGATATTGCGCATTCGAGGTTGCATCAAAATATTTCTCATAAAATTCTCGTGTTTTTTCCAAGTCCCCGACAAAAACGGCTACATGATTTGCTCGCATCATATTCCTCCCGGGTGAACTATAAACGTTCTTCATCCCGCTTATACGGCGTATGGGGAAAACGCCAACAAAGAAACCACAAACCCGCTCGTAGAGCGGGTTTGTGGGAGGATGCTTTTTCATCCACACATTCTTGGCGGAGGAAGAGAGATTTGAACTCTCGCGTCGGTTTCCCGGCCTACTCCCTTAGCAGGGGAGCCCCTTCACCACTTGGGTATTCCTCCTCATCTTGGCGGAGAGGGTGGGATTCGAACCCACGGTGCCTTGCGGCACAAAGGTTTTCAAGACCTTCACCATCGACCTCTCGGACACCTCTCCCTGTCAGACAGGCACATCCGGCAGTTTGCCAGCCGATAACCCCACCCGGCGACCAAACCCCGCCGGCGGCAGCAAAGACTGCCGACACAGTATATCGCACGCGAACACGGCTGTCAAGGAGCGCCGGCAATCTCCCGGCTACGAAATCCACAGCGCACTTTACGCATGCGCGCGCGGCGGTGTATCGGCCCTGTCAAAGGCCACATGCCGCCAAGAGCGACGCGCCACAAAGGCAAAACTCGCGCATAAACCATGTTGCCGATTGCAATTTATGCGTTTTAGCCGGGCCATTTGTTCCACAGTGTGAAATAGCGATTAACCCCCGAATAACCGCCGATTAACAAGGGGTTGTTGAGCCGCCCGTTTTCCTCCTTTACAATGCAATAGGGAATGTTTGCACGAAACGGAGGCGAAAACATGCAGCAAGCGCTTGGGCGCATGCCGGGCAGAGCTGCGCGGGTCTTCGCCGTGCTGCTTGTTTGTGCGCTGCCGCTCGCATATCTCGCCCTGTTTTTGCCTAACTGCGCCGGTGCGGCGTTCGCAGACGCGCTGGTGTCTCTGGGCGTCTCCTTTCTGCTGGCCATCGCCGCTCAACTTTTTATCGCCCCGCTTTCGCTATGCTATGCGTTTTCGCTGTTTGCCCTGTCCCCCTCGCCACGCAAACGAATCCTCATGCGCGTCACACATTTTCTAAACGGCATCCCCCCCGTCGCCTGTGCGCTTGCCATACTCGCGCCTGCCCTCGCCTTGGGGGGCGGGCCTTCGGTTTTTATCGCGGTGTTGTCGCTTGCCGCCGCCTGCCTTCCCCGGGCATGCTCCATGCAAGCCCAAGCATTGGGCGATGTGCCCGATCGCTACTTGCTCGCATGCGTCTCTCTTGGGGCGACGCGAGCTGAGGCAACCCGGGGTATCGTACTACGGCATGCCCGCAGGCCGATGATTGCGGCATGCCTCGTACTCTTGGCTACCGCCATGGATCAGTTGGCCCTTATGCAACTCGCGCTCGGCCTCATACCCGGACTCTTTCCCGCCACAGGCGCGCTGCCTTTGCCTTCTTTACTACTGAGCGCAAGCGCATCGGGCGATACTTCGACCGCCGCGTTTTGCGCGCTGCTTTTGCTTGGCGCAGGCATGGCCTTCTCACTCGCCGCGCGCTGGGTCGCCAAGGGGAACCGATGAAATCGCCCCGTTTTACGATGCGAACCATCATGCACGCCTTCGGCGCGCTTGCGCTCCTTATCGGCCTTTACACGCCCGTCGCAATGGCTTTGGGTTCGCTGCGCGCTTCGTTTAGCGAAGTATGGCTCTTGGCCGTGCGCTCCTGTCTGCTGGCTATCGGCGCGGGCTGCCTCGCATCGGCGATAGGCGCGGCTGTAGCGTTGCTCTTATGGGAAGGCGTTCCGCGCCGCGCAAGGGCCACGCTGCTGAATATCCTGTACGCAACGGCGGGCATTCCGTCCGCCGCAACGGCAGTGGCCGTGCTGCTGGCGTTCCCCAAGCTTAACGAAACCCTCCGCCTTGTAATCGCGCTTACCATCAGCATAGCGCCTTATGCCGCACGCTATTTGACAGAAGATTTAAGCTCCCTGCCCAAGTACGCGGTGGATGCTTCCCGGGCGCTCGGCTCAAACGGGCTGCGCATGGTGGTGGATGTCATCCTCCCCTACGCGAAAAACTCGCTGCTCTCGACTTTTTTATATGCTGTTGCCCGTGCGTTTGTCGAAACGGCGGCGCTATCCATCCTGCTAAGTGGCGCGCCACGCTTCCTTGCGGTGAAGGTCGCTGCGGAGCCTCTATCGCCCGCGGCATTTCCCGCAGCCCTCATTCTGTGCATTGGGGCAATGCTGCTCTATGACCGCGCGCAGTTCCTGCGCGGAAGGAGATAATCTTGGATCATCAAGCGAAGCTTTCCACGCGTGCGCTGTGCGTGTTTATCGGTCGCCAGCAGATCTTAGGCCCGATCGACCTTTCGCTGGAGGATGGGCGCTTAACAGCGCTGATCGGCCCGCAAAGCGCCGGTAAAACAACGCTTTTGCGGGCCCTGAACCGGCTGATGGATGAGCGCTCGGGCGCGCGGGTCACCGGCAGCATACTGCTGGACGGTCAAAGTATCGACGCGATCGATCATAGGACGCTCACATCGCGGATCGGCATGATCTTCCCCGAGCCGGCAATCTTTCCGGGTACGGTTTTAGAAAACCTTGCCTACGGCCTGAGGCTGCGCGGCGTGCGCGATAAGGCGCTATGGCGGCTTGCCGCGGAACACGCGTTGAGAGAAGCTTTGTTGTGGAACGAACTGAAAGATCAACTCAACCATCCGGCAAGCGAACTTTCGGCGGAACAAAAACAGCGCCTATGCGTGGCGCGCACGCTGACACTCAACCCGGAGATATTGCTGCTTGATGAGCCGTGGAGCAGCATCGACGTGGGGTCCCGCTCGCGGCTGGAAGAATTGGTGCGCGAGCTTCGAGGCCGCTATACGATCCTGGCGACCGTCAGTGACATGAACCTGGCCGGGCGCATTTCGGACGACGCGGCGTTTTTGCTGGGCGGGAAGATCATCGAGCACGGCCCGACGGAAGAATTGTTCTATCGCCCGAAGGATCAGCGCACAGGCGCTTTTATCACCGGACGCTTTGAGGCACAGTCGTAATTTAGTACTGCGCTGACGTACCCGGCGGACGAATCAGAAGGGTCTAAGCAGCGTGGCCGCCATACCGCGAGGAGGTATATCGTGACAAAAATGGATGCGGAACTTTTGTCGGTTAGACGCGAAGTCGTACGCATGGGCTCACTCGTGAGCGATATCGCTCTAAACGCCTCAAAGGTAGTTGCGCGCATGGACGCGGCGCTTGCGCGCGAAGTGATCAGGGAGGACGAGTGGATCGACGAACTGCGCTTCCAGCTCGACGACAGGCTGATTCAGACGCTCGCGCTCAATCACCCGATGGGAGACGACCTCAGAGGCGTCGTGGGCGCGATGCGCATATGCGGCGATCTTGAGCGGGTAGGCGACTACGCGGTAAACATCGGCAAGGCGATGCTCAAACTTAACGAAGACGCGCGCGCGTGGCTGCACCCTTCTATACAGCCGATGGCCGACATCTGCGTGGATATGCTGGAAGGGGCGATGGATGCGTATTTTTCGCGCGACACCGACCGGGCGCGCGTGGTGAGCAAGCGCGACGACGAAGTGGATGCGTACTATAAAGAGGTCGAGCAATACTTCTCCGCCCAGCGCTCGCACTCCGGCGCGGTGTGCATCCAAAATGTGCTGATCGCGCGCGCGTTTGAGCGGATTGCCGACCACATCACCAACATCTGCGAGTGGGTGATGTTCGAAAGCACGGGGCTACACGAAGAACTGAACTGACATTCCTAGAAAAATCTTTATCGTCGCCGACCCCAAAGCGCTCAAAAGACAGCGAACGGGAGGTTTTTCTCGCGAGGAAGGGGAAGGAGGCATAGCCGTAGCTATGGCGACTGGCCTGACAAAGCGTGGGGAACCGATCCGTCGCTGGACTTGTGTGCTTTGAGGGCCGGCGACGATATAGCAAAGGAAGCTGAGCTGAAAAAAGGGGCGCTTGACCACAGCGGGTCAAGCGCCCCTTTATCCTACCGGAAAATTTTCGGCCGCACCTTGGCAACCTTGCCTCAAGGCCCGCGCTACGCCTCGGGGATCGTATCGGGCAGGTGCGGCTCTCCCCCTTCGCCGCGCCCCTGAACCGGCGTCGCGCAGAACGGACAGATGTTCCACGCGTCCTCGACGATTCTGCCACACTTCTCACATTGCTCGCGGTTGCGCGCACCGCACACCGGGCATACGACATAGTCTTTTCCAATGGGCTCCTTGCACTCGGAACACTGGATGATCTCCGGGCGCACCATCAGGTATACGATCAGCCCCACTACATTGGTGCACAGCGTCAGAATGCTCCACAGCGCCGGATGGTTATTGTCGCGGCGCGAGGCATCCAGGAACACCCACACGGCCGTCATCAGCCAGTACGCGAAGAAGGCGAGAAGCGCGCTGACCACGAAAAACTGTACCACCGGCTGGACGCCACGCTCTCTTTCCTGGCTTTGCTCGGCAGCCAAATTGTCACCATCGTTAAAGAAGAACATGTGCAGGTTTTTCGTAGGAAAGCCCGCGTAGGTCACGCTGTCGCCGCCGGTGGAATACCCGTAATAAGAGTAGCTGGCGCTCGTGCCCGGCATGGCCATATCGCCGTACACCGTCACATAGGATGCACTCCCGCCGCTCTCATATGCGGCTCCCTCCAGCTTCTCCAGCTTGGGCAAAAGGGGCTTAGAAAGGTTCATCAGCGACGCCAAATCGTCCGAAATCACATAGTGACTGGATACTATATTGCCCTCGGCGTCGAGGATGCACAGTAAGTCGCCTTGACGGCTATCCAAGCAGGCGTATAGGGTGCCGGTGTCATCCAGATGCCCCTGGTTCTGCGCGTACACCACGCGAAAATTGTTGTCGATCAGCACAAAGTTGGAATAACGGTGGTATTTTGCGCTGTATTGCTGCATCATGTTGCCGAGCGTTTCGTCTTGCTCGTTAAACCCGTTGAACTCGATGTAGTTGACGATGGATTGAAGGTCGTTTTGCTTGGCCCTGTTCGCGGCGGTAATCGCATTCCAAGTATTTCTTTCCACTACCTGCACGACGATGAGCACGAGCAGGCTGAACGCCGCGCAGATAAAAATCGCCAATCGCAGGATGTTTTGTAGCTTCCGTTGTTTCTTCGCGTTTTGCAACAAGTGAGTCTCCTCCTATCCGTGATGCCGCCCGGGCAAGAATTGCTCGAGTATGGGCAGGGTCAAAAGCGTCAGCGCCGATACCGCGCCCAGCGCCATCGCAAAGAGGCGGGCTTGTTCGCAGTGCCCCTTCAGCGCCGCGTCGGCGGCCAGCGCTACGACCACCACAAACGGTATCAGCGCCATAAGAAACAAACGCCGCTCCCGCCTGAGCTTTTGCCGCCGCTTCGCCTCCAGCGCGGCCTTGGCTATGCTGGGCCTCAGCAGTTCCACGGCCACGCGGGTATCGGCCTGAATGGCCTTGGTTCTGAGCGCGTCCGCCTTGATCAAATCCTCAAAATTCATGCCCCCGCCTCCTTTCTAAGCTTTTCCAGAGCGTCGTGCAGCCGCCATTTTACGCGCTGCGGGCTCGTGCCCATCGCCCGGGCGATTTCATCGTAACTCAGCTCGATGTAGTAGCGCAGAATGACCATGGAGCGCATTTCGGTATCCAGCGCCCGAAGCAGCGCCTCCACTTGCCCCCGGTCGTCGGTCAGCGCGTGCGCATCCGCGTCGTCCGCAACCCTCTCAAGGGTTTCCGCCTCTATGGGCGCGGGCTTTTTCCTGCGCGTCTCGTCGATAAACAGGTGGTAAGCCAACTTGAACAACCATGAAGAGAACTTGTTCCCCGATCCGTCGCGGTACTTGTGCACCTTTTCGATCATACGCATCAGCGCCGTCTGCGCAAGGTCTTTCGCATCCTCCGGATGCCTGGCAAGCTTTAAATAGTAGCGATACAGCGGCGGATGAAAGCGAATGGCGAGCTCCTCCATGGCGGAGCGGTCGCCCACGGCGGCGCGCGCAGCGAGCTGTTCGTCGGTTGTGGACAACGCACCGCCTCCTTTCGGCTTTCATGCATACAACGGGCGGGAAGGCGCGGCGGTTGCCGCTATGGGAAAAGTTTTTTTCCTGTGCTATGATAAGAGGAGAGAAATGCCACAACGGAGGAGGAACCCCTATGAGCATGCGCCTTGGAGGGCCTGTCTTTATCCAATCGGACGATCCTTTAGAACTTGCGAAGGAACACCGCCGCTTAGGCTATCGCGCGGCGTACTGTCCGCCCGATTCCATGCTGAAAACCAAGGCCGATATCGAGCGGGTGCGCAGCGCGTACGCCGCCCAGGACGTCGCCATCGCCGAGGTTGGCGCGTGGGTCAACGCGCTGGACGCGGATGCCCAAAAGGCGAAGGAAAACCGCGCCTATATTGCGGGCCGCCTCACATTGGCGGACGAGCTCGACGCGCGCTGCTGCGTGGATATCGTAGGCTCCCTGCGCCCGGATAAGTGGGACGGCGCGCACGAGGGCGGCTATTCCGACGAGTTTTTTGATCGGGTCGTGGAGGCGTTCCGCGAAATCATCGACTTGGCAAAACCCAAGCGCGCCGCCATGACGTTTGAAACGATGCCGTATTACTTCCTGGACGGCCCCGAAGAATACCTGCGCCTGCTCGCGGCGATCAACCGCCCGGGGGCGGCCGTACACATCGACATGTGCAACTGCATCTCCAACCCTCGGGATTTTTACCAAAACGGCGACATAACCCGGCGCACGTTTAAGCTGCTGGGCAACCAGATACGATCCTGCCATTTGAAGGATCTTCGGCTGGACGACGCGGGCGGCACGGTGAAATTCTACGAAACCGTGCTCGGCACCGGCGGGCTGGATATCGCCGCCTACCTTAGGTGCGCCGACGCGCTGCCCGACTGCCCCGTGATGCTCGAGCACCTGCCGGACGAGGCGACGTACGAAATCGCGCGCAAGCACGCGCTTGCGATCATGCGGCAAAACGGCATAGCGGGTTAGCGAAAAACGCCCCATGCCAAAGCAAAAAGGCATAAAGGCGCAACAAAGTGCCGTTGGAAACGCATCCAACGGCACTGACTATTTGCGAATGAGAAGCGAAAGAGCCGCGGGTTATGCTTACACTGCGGAGTTATAACGAAAACTTTTCTTTTATCTTTTTTGCAACGATATTAGGTAAAAGATTTGAATTATCAATCTTTATATAATTTTCAAGCAAAATTTCTCCGTCATTACTTACAAGCCTAACCTTTTTGTCAGTATCAATCAAGTGTTTATCAGAGTTTTCTATATCTCTTTTGGTCGGTTTGTGAAGTAGTCGGTTTTCGGTTTTGTTACGCTGAAGCCGAATTTCTTGCGAAGCCACCAATTCCACATAAAAAATTTCCGCGTTAACCTCTTTAAAATGTTTGGTTATGGAATTTAAGGAATCCTCCCAATCGGGTTCTGCATCAAAATTTACGCAAACAGTAACAATTAAACCATAATTGTCCGACTTGGGAAATTCTTCATAAATAACATCCTTTAATCTGTCCGAAGCAAAATCATCTCCGAAATGTTTGAACATAAACTCATACATAACATGATTGTGAAACAACCGCAAATCGGTTATTTTTTCCAGCTCCTGCCCGACAGTCATTTTGCCGACGGCAAGGTTGCCCATTAAAATTACTAATTTCATTTTATCCTCCACATAAAACATCAATACCCCGCACTGTTTAAATAAGATCATACCATAATAAGGCGCCCTTATCCATCATCTCGGTCAATATGCATAAAACCGAGGCAACCTACATCGGCCGCCCCGGCTTAATACTTTCATATATCTCTACCTAAAACCATGCAGAACCTATGTCCCGGCAAAACCTGCTACCACGCGTGCGCGCAGGCGGTCTTGGCGAGCTCCAGCATGGTGGGGTAGCCGCTGAGCACGCCGCGGTCGTCCACAAAATCGATGGCCAAATCCGGACACTCGCTGCGTATGCGCCCGATGGTTTCGCTTTCCCTGATGGTGGAAGGAACGTCGGCGACCATACGCTTGGCGCCGTGGCAGCGTATGTGCTCTACCGCGACCGTGGCGGGATCGTCGTTATAGTAAACCGTCATTTCCGCCCCCGCACTGCGGGCGGCGACGAACAGTTTTTCAAGCTCGGCCCCGGGGTTTTCCCGAAGCGCTCTGCGCGGCTTGACGCCGATCACCTTCAAAGGCCTTCCCTCGCTTTGGGCGATTTCCTCCCCCGCCCAAATCAACCGTTGGTATGCACACCTTTCAGACATCAACACGAGAACTTCCTGCACGGTAAGAGCCCCCTTTCCGGATCATCTGAAAATGTAACCGACCGGTTTACGGTCGTTCCGCTCATCGTCTTGTGACGATGGTAACAAGGAAATGCGGCGCAAATGCGGCCTTGCCTCTATAGCAATATGGATGTTTCGAGCAAAAAAAGACCGATGGACGAGCCATCGGTTCATTTAGGGAAGAGCAGTGCTTGCACCTATTGTATAACGCAGCCCGCGCCGGATGAAACATCGAATTTATTCGGCAACGGAAAACTCTATTTTCCATTGCTCCACATCCACGGATTCGCACCGCACCAAGACTTTGTCGCCCAGGCGGAACATATGCCCGGTTCTGCGGCTCTTGATGCAGTATTGCCCCTCCACCAGCGCGTAAGAATCGTCCGTAAGCGAGCGCAGCGGCACCATGCCCGACACGGTGTTGGGCAGATCCACAAAAAAACCGGTGGCGATCGCGCCGGAAACCACGCCCTCGAAGCTCTCGCCGACGTGCGCGCTCATGTACTCGGCCTTCTTCAGGCTGTCCCAATCCATCTCCGCGCCGGAAGCCGCGGTTTCCCGCTCGGAGCAGTGCGCCGCCGCCTCGGGGGCAAACGCCGCAAGCTCGGCCCCTCTGTCCTCGTCGAGTTCTCCTGCGAGCTGCATCCCCAGCACCCTGTGGATGAACAGATCCGGATATCGGCGGATCGGAGAGGTAAAGTGGCAGTAATCCTTCAGTGCCAGGCCAAAGTGCCCCTGATTGCGCGCATCGTAGCGCGCGCGCTGCATAGAGCGCAGCATGAGCGTGGAGAGCATCGTTTCCTCGGGCCGGCCCTTCGCCTGCCCAAGCAACGCCTGCAGATGCTTGGGGTGCACGCCGTGTTTGCCGACCTTGAGCGCATAGCCAAGGTTCGTTGCAAGCGCGGCATACGCCTTTATTTTTTCGGCGCCGGGCTCGCCGTGTACGCGATACAAAAACGGTAGGTCTAAATTAACGGCATGCTGAGCGACGACTTCGTTGGCGAGCAGCATGCATTCCTCGATGATGCGGTTGGAGACGCCCCGCTCGGCGGCCTCTACGCTGACCGCCCTGCCCTCGCCATCGAGGCGTATGTCGGCCTCCGGCAGGTTAAAGTCGATCGACCCCCTGCGATCCCGCCGCGCTGCAAGCACGGCCGCGAGGCGCTCAAGAAGCCCGAGAAGCTCTCCATGAGAGCCGAGCTTCTCGCGAGCGGCGTCGTCGCCTTCCAGCAGCGCGGTAACATCCGTATACGTAAGCCGCCCGTGCGAGCAAATGACGCTGCGCGAAAGGCGGTAGTCGGTCACGTCGCCGGTACTTTTATCGATATCCATGATGCAGCTGAACGCGAGCCGGGGCTCGCCGGGCATCAGCGAACAAATACCGTTGGAAAGCTCCTCCGGCAGCATCGGCAGCACGGTGCTAAGCAGGTATACCGACGTTGCGCGATCGTACGCGTCTCGGTCGATGGGCGAGTGCGGGCGCACATAGTGGCTCACGTCGGCGATGTGCACATGCAGGCGATAGCCGCCGGGAATCTCCTGCGCATACACGGCATCGTCGAAGTCCTTCGCGGTTTCTCCATCGATCGTCACGCAGGGCTGATCGGTAAAGTCTTCGCGGCCCTTGCGCGCCTTCGCGGTCACATGTTTGGGCAGGGCGCGGGCCTCCTCAAGCGCGGCGTCGGAAAACTTTTCCTCCAGGCCGTGCGAGCGGATGATCGCGCGCAGTTGGGTGCTGCTGTCGCCGCTCTTGCCCAGCACTTCGACGATCCGCGCCTGCGGCTCGTAGGGAGCATCCCAATCTTCCACCTCGGCCACGACCTGATCGCCCGGCGCCGCCCCCGCCGTGCCGCTCGCGGGAATGTGAAGCCGCGCGTGGATGCGCTGATCGCCGGGCACGACGATGCAATCGCCGCCTTTACCCGTTTCCATCGTGCCGATCACCGTGCCGTTTGCGTGGACGAGGATCGACTCCACCGTGCCCACAAACCTACCATCCGGGCGGTCTTTAATGGTTGCGAGAACCGCGTCGCCGTGAAGCGCGCCGCTGTTGCCCGTAAGCAGCGCATCCTTTTCTCTGCCTTCGCTCACGAGAAACGCGTGCCCGCTGCCCGTCGCCTGCACCCTGGCATACGTAAGCCCCAATTCGCCGGGCCGCATGATGCGCTTTTTCGCGCTGAGCATGAGCTTCCCTTCGGCAAAAAGCTCGTCAAGAGCCTCGCCGATTTCCTTGGCGGGAATATCGCCAAACCTTGCGGGCAGGTCGCTTACCTTAAGTTTTTTACCCGCCTGCGAGCATAGTTCTTCGATTTGTCTTTTGAGTTTCGCTTTTTCCATGTAACTGTCCTTCCGTATACTACGTCCTGCTGACACCAACGCTCAGCGCCGTTTTTCGCCCGTTTTTCGTGCCTGACTTTGTTGCCGTCGATTGCCTTCGGCTGGAAGCGTTGCCTACGGCAACGCCGGTTAAGGCCTCGGCAAGGCTGTTCGCAGCCCAGCGTAGCTGCCGGCATTTCACGCCGAAGGCGTATCCCGAAGGGTTGCCGCCTTCCTGCGCCTCATCAGGCGCAAAACCAGCTCGAAATTTAGCATTTCGGATTATGTCAACAGGTCCTAGACCATAAAACTACCATATTGGGTTTGCGCAGAAAATGAAACGACCGGGCATCAAGCCCGGCCGCAATCGCCGTAAACATTACGCCACGGGTATCTTTTGGATGAGCAGCATAACCAGCGCAAGCACGATGAATACCACGGCGCAGATCTTGGTAAGCCTTTCTAGAAGCCCCTCGATGGAGCGCGCCTTGCGCTTGCCGAAAAAAGTTTCCGCTCCGCCCGCGATCGCGCCCGAGAGCCCTGCCTGCTTGCCCTGCTGCGCGAGAACCAAAACGATTAGCCCTATCGCGAAGACGATTAGCAGGATGTTGAGAAACCATTGAAGCACGATCATGGAACGTTCACTCCCATTTTTAGATAGCTTGCCTAGTATAGCACGCTTTCATGCGCATGACAAGTTAAAACAAAGCTCGTCCGCACACCATGCGCGACGCGAAAAAAGGAAGGCCGAAACCTTCCTCAGCGCGATGACAAACTGTGGTTTGTCATCGCGGCAAAGTCCTTAAACCGACTGCGTCATTTCCGACCGGACTTGCATACCAGCCGGTATGAGCCTGCGGTCGTACACGTCGACCCTCAGTTCATGCGGGCTCCCGCCTCGCTCCCATGTGCGCACTGCGCACGCTCGGCTCCGGCCCCCGGCTCTTTTCAGGCGGGGCCTCGGCCCCGCACCCCTAGCAGGAACGTGAAATCGAGGCGTTCTGCTTCTTGTATCGTTGTTGCCTTGTTCAAAACGCTCGCAGCCGGAATGGCGCGGCATACGCAACCTTTTCAGCGTGTGCTTAAGCCCACCACATGCCGCCCGTCTCCTCGAAGCACAGGCACTCCTTGAGCATGGCGATGGCCTTGGTAAGCCCCTCGTTCACCGACATCAGAGAATCCTCGTGCTCGATGGAGAGAACGTCGTCATAGCCTACCATGCGCAGGTTGGAAACCATATCCTTCCAAACCTCGGCGCCGTGGCCGTAGCCTACCGAACGGAATACCCAGCCGCGGTTGATCTCATCGCTGTAGTGCTTGGTATCCAGCACGCCGTTGCGCCCGGCGTTGATCGGGTCGATGCGGGTATCCTTCGCGTGGAAATAGTAGATCGCATCGGCCAGATAGCGAATCGCGCTGCAAGGATCGATGCCCTGCCAGAAAAGGTGGCTCGGGTCGAAATTCGCCCCGATGGCCGGGCCGACCGCCGCGCGCAGCTTCATAAGCGTTTCGGGGTTGTATACGCAGAAACTCGGGTGCATTTCCAGCGCGATGCGGGTGACTCCGTGTTCTTTGGCGAACTTGGCCATTTTGTCCCAATACGGAATCAGCACGTCGTTCCACTGGTATTCGAGAATCTTTTGATTGTCCTCCGGCCACGGCACGGTTACCCAGTTGGGCATGGCATCGCCGGGAGCCCCGCCAGGGCAGCCGGAAAAGCCCACGATGCGGTCGATGCCCACTTCGCCCGCCAGGCGGATGGTGTTTTCAAGGTCCGTCTGAAAGCCCGCGGCAATATCCTTATCGGGGTGAACGTAGTTGCCGTGCACGGAAAACGCGGAGAGCTTGAGGCCATATTGCTCGTAAGAATCCTTAAAAGCCTTGACTTTGGCCTTGTCTCCCAGCAGTTCGGCGGGCTTGCAGTGCGCGTTGCCCGGGTAACCGCCGGTGCCGATTTCAACCTCTTGCACGCCCAGGCCGGATAGGTATTTGCAGACATCGCTCAGGGACTTTTGGCCCAGCAGCACCGTCATAACGCCAAGTTTCATGGGAACCCTCCTCTTTTTAACAATCCATTTCCAATAGTATAAACCATCCTCTCGGGAAAGAAAAGGAGGCGCGGTAAAAGCAAGCGTCTGTAGAAACGCTTTCGCCTGATATTTGGCAATCCTCCCTTTCCTTTCTAAAGCTGGGCATGGTATACTTAGTGCCAGTATAATGATAGATGTGGCGGCTCAAGGAAAAGCGCGCCGCCCAAAAAGGAGAGGTCGCTTTGGACATCTCTGCGTTTTTAGCCGAGGTATGCGCGGCGCCCGGTCTTCCCGGCATGGAAGGGCCTGTCGCCGTGTGCATCGCCGAAGCTTTCCGGGGTGCCGGTGGAGAGGTTTCTTCCGACGCGCTGGGCAACGTGTTTGCCGTGCTGGGCGATGGCGGCCCAACTGTGCTTCTGTGCGCGCATATGGACGAGATCGGCCTGATCGCGACGGGGTTTGACGAGCGTGCCGGGGTTACGTTCGGCACGATGGGCGGGGTAGACCCGCGCATTTTGCCGGGCATGGAAGTCACCATTCACGGGCGCGAGCCGGTGTACGGCGTCATCGGCGTCAAACCGCCCCATCTGACGGACGGCGCGCAAAAGGCCCCCAAGATCAAGGAACTGCGCATCGACACGGGGCTTGCGCGCGACGCGCTTGCAAAGCTTGTCGGGGTCGGCGATCCGATCTCCTTCAAGGCCCCCGTAACGCGGCTGATGAACGGCCGCATCGCGGGCAAGTCGTTTGACGACCGCGCGTGCGTTGCCGCGCTTTTGTGTGCAATGGAAGAACTAAAAAATACAAATCTCTCGTGCCGCGCGGTGTTTTGCGCTACGGTGGCCGAAGAAGTCGGCTCGCGCGGGGCTATGACGGCGGGCTACGGGGTGAATCCCGATATGGCGGTTGCGCTGGATGTTACGCATGGCCCTTGCCCCGGCGCAGAGCGGTTTGAAACGTTCCCGCTCGATTCCGTAACGATGGTGAAAGGCCCCCTTCTTCACCCGGCGATGTGTGAAAGGCTCGCAAGCGCCGCGGAAGCCTGCGGCGTAAAGGTAGAGATCGAAACCGCAGCGAGGCTGACCTACACCGATGCCGACATGCTGCAAACCGCGCGGGAAGGGGTGCCCACGGCGCTCTTGTCCGTGCCGCTTTCCTACATGCACACGACGGTGGAAACCATCAGCGAAAAAACAGTTAGGGAGGCGGGTCGCCTGCTCGCGCAGTTTATCAAGGGCATCGGCCCGGACTGGGGGGATTGGCTATGCTTCAAAGACTGTTAGCGGCCAGAGGCCCTTCGGGGAGCGAAGGCGAGGTGCGCCTGTTGGTAAAGGAGGCGGCAAAGCCGCTCGCCGACGAGATAACCGTCGATGCGCTGGGTAGCGTGCTAGCGAAAAAGAACGGTACAGACGCATCGGCGCCGCATGTGCTTCTATGCGCGCATATGGACGAAGTCGGGTTCCAGATCCAGGCCGTTACCGAAGACGGGCTGTTGCGCTACGCAATGCTTGGCGGCATCGACCCTGTCGTGCTCGCATCCAAGCGGGTTGTGGTGGGCAAAAACTCGGTGCCGGGCGTCATTGGCTCCAAGGCGGTTCACCTGCAGGAGCGCGGCGAGTACGAAAAGCCCTACCGCCATAAGGATCTATACATCGACATCGGCGCCAAGGATAAAAAAGACGCTCTGACGAAGGTATCCGTCGGCGACTTTGCAACATTTGACGGCGATATCGTAGAGTTTGGCGACGGGTTGATCAAGTCCCGCGCGCTGGACGACCGGGTGGGCTGCTACGCTCTGCTGCGCCTGATGGAGAAGACCTACCCCTGCGCGGTAACGTACGCCTTCACCGTGCAGGAGGAGGCGGGGCTTCGGGGTGCGACGGCCGTGGGAAACAGGGTTTTACCGGATCTCGCCATCGCGCTGGAGGGAACGACCGCCGGCGACGTTGGCGACGCCGAATCGTATGAAGAGGTTTGCCGCGTAGGCTCAGGCCCCGCGATCTCGTTTATGGATCTAAGCTCCGTATCCCACCGGCCCCTGGTGCGGGCGCTATGCGACGCGGGCTCAAAGGCGGGCATTCCCTGGCAGGTGAAGCGCTATGTCTCCGGCGGCAACGACGCCGGGGCTATTCAGCGCGCCGGCGAGGGAACGCGCACCGCCGTGGTATCCGTGCCGTGCCGCTATATCCACTCGCCCGCAAGCGTGTGCTCCAAGGCCGACATCGACAACATGATTGCGCTGCTGGATGCGTTTCTCGCCTCCGGCGCGAAGATTTAGGAGGATTGCCATGAGTGCAAGGGATACGCTTCTTAAGCTGCTCGCCCCCTCCGCCCCCGCGGGTTTTGAAGGGGCGATCGCCGAGGTGATCGAGAAAGAACTCGCGCCTTACGCCGATTCGATCCGCACCGATGCGCTGGGCAACCTAATCGTCACAAAAAACGGCCCGGGCAAGCGGCTGATGCTCGCCGCGCACATGGATCAGATCGGTTTTATCGTATCGGATATCGACGAGAAGGGCTTCCTGCGCGTCGCGCGGCTCGGAGGCATCTTTCTCAAGCATACGGTCGGCCAGCACCTAGTGTTTGAATCTGGCGCGCGCGGCATTCTGTTTGACGAAGTCGACAGGGACGGCAAGGAATTGCAGTTTAGCCACCTGTTTGTAGATATCGGCGCCTCTTCCCGCGAGGAGGCCGAGAAAAAGGTGAAAATCGGCGACTGGGCCGTCTACGCGCCCAACGTTACGGAAATGGGCAACCGCGTCGCGTCGCCGTACATGGACAACCGCGCCGGCTGCGCGCTGCTCGTCGAGGCGTTTAAGCAGCTCAAGAGCCCGCAAAACGAAATTGTGGCGGTGTTTACCGTTCAAGAAGAACTGGGCCTGCGCGGCGCGACTACTGCCGCGTATGCGGTCGATCCGGACATGGGCATCGCGCTGGATGTGACGCTGACCGGAGACGCCCCCAAGGCCAACCGCATGTCGGTCAAACTAGGCGGGGGCATCGCGATCAAGGTAATGGATTCTTCGGTGGTTTGCCACCCCGCCGTGCGCAAGCTGATGGAATCCACCGCCCAAACCCACGGCATTCAGTGGCAGCACGAGGTGCTTACCGCCGGCGGAACCGATTCCGGGGCCATCCACAAATCCCGCGCGGGGGTGCCCTGTGGCGTATTGTCCGTTCCGTGCCGCTATGTGCATTCGCCTGCCGAAACAATCGACCTTGGCGATTTGGAGGCGGGGATCCGTCTGCTAGCGGCCATCATGGAAAACCCTATCGGCTAAAGCGCATCAACTGCACCGGGAGACATGTCAACCAGCATATACTGTGGGCGAGCCGGCAGCAATGCGGCGCATAATGCCGGCTCGCCCACATCCAATAAAAACCATATCGGGAGCATGAAAACGTGAAGAAAATCATACCGATTGTATTGCTCGCCGTCGCGGCGGTGATTGGCGTTGCGATTTGGCTTTTGCCCGCGGATCTTCCGCAGCAGGCCCTCGAGCCGCCGGTCGTGGCTACGCCTACGCCGCGTGCGGCGGAGGCCACCGAGCGACCCACGCCTACCCCCACGCCCGCGCCTACCCCGGAGCCGACGGCGACGCCCGAGCCCACCCCAAAGCCCATAGAACTGCCCGCGGCCACGCCGGTGCCCGATCTTCCGATCGCCACCGAACCGGATTTTGACACCTCCGAAACCGGCAGCGCGGTCGTTTCCATACGCCTTTCTTCCGATAAAAAGATCAAGGTGCAAATCGCAAAGCAAAGCAAAAAGTATACGCACGACCTGCCCGGCGATAACCTGCCCGTACGCTATCCTCTCAACATGGGCACGGGGGAATATTCCGCCTCGGTGCTCGAGCGGGTGGGTAGCTCGGGCAGCCAATACAGGCTGCTTGACAAAAAATCGTTCTCGGCCTCGTGGGACGATCCCAACACGCCGTATTTGCAAAGCGTGCAGCGCATACGTTGGGACAAGAGCATGATGCCCGTCCACGAGGCGCTCACCATCGAGCAGCGCGAGGGGGATGACGGCAAGCTTCAGGCGATTTACGAATTGCTCGCAGGATCTTTGCAGTACGATTGGGCGGTGCTCAACAAGCTTCCCACCGGCTATCTGCCCGACATCGAGAAGACGTACGACACGCGCCTTGGCATCTGCTACGATTTTTCTTCCCTGCTCGCATCGATGATGCGCGCCGCCGGTATCCCCGCCAAGTTGATGATCGGCAACAGCGATTTGATCGACGGCCGGCACGCATGGAACGAAGTATTGGTAAATGGAGAGTGGATCGTGGTGGATCTGACGGTGGATTCGATCTACCGCGAAGACGGCGAAGCCTATACGTTCGAAAAGATTAAGACTCAATATTACCCCGATATGGAATTTTAGGTAGCCGTTTTCCGGAGTTTTCCTGTTTTCAATCTTTTTTCAGTCACATAAGTCAACCATCTATTGGCAAAAAAGGTTTCTGTGTGATATGATGTGATTAAGCGGAATACAGATCGATACGACTGTTCCTGATAAGGTGGTGAACCCCGTGCATCCTAAAAAGATCATGCCCATCGTGATTGCGCTGTTACTTACCTGTGCGATCACGGGTGTCGGAATCGCCGTCGTGTCGCAGGCCGGAAACGACGCCTTCTTGGGTACAATTCCGGAAATGGAATTGTATGCCACGATCGACGACGAGTCGGTTCCGTTTGGAACCACCAAAGCGCAGGCGGAACTGATCGGCCCGGTTGCCGGGCAGGATTTGGCGACGACGGCCGTCATCGTATACGACGGGGCGATTTCCGTCCGCTACTACAACGCCAGTTCCAATACGTTTAAGGTAAAGATATCCGCCAACGGCCGCACGAGCTCGTGCACCTATAAACCCGACAATTCCACGCTGCGCATTCCGCTGATGTACGGCGAGGGCGAGTACATGATCATGATCATGGAAATGCTGGGCACTGAGGCCAGAACCGTCGTATCCCAGCGCGTACAGTGCGGGGGCACGGTTACGCAAGCAAGCGCGGGCACGGCCCAAACCGGAACCTCTTCCGGCAAGTGGACCATCGACACCACCGATCCGTACCTGACGGCGGTTTCCGACATCAACTGGTCCGACGACCTCTCGTCGGTTAAGAAGGCCCGCGAACTGTGCGATACCCTGACGGGTGAAAAGGAAAAGGCGAAGGCGGTATACAACTTCCTAGTTGCAAGGCTCAGCTATGATTACTCCAAAGTCGGCAAGCTGCCGTCCGGCTATACCCCTACCATGGATACCACATATTCCACATCCAAAGGCATCTGCTACGATTTCGCGTCGCTCTACGCGGGCATGTTGCGCTCGGTGGGCGTCAAGACAAAGATGGTGACCGGGTATAACTCCATGATAGACGGCTATCATGCGTGGAACGACGTATACTACGACGGCGCGTGGCACAGGGTCGATTTAACGATCGACAGCCAGTTGCGCGAAAGCAAGGTCGCCTACGGGTTTGAGTCTCCGCAGGGCACGGTAACGGTCTCCAAATCGTACTAAAATCAGCATATCGTACAACGCCCTCCCCCTGCCGCCAGCAAATCCGCGCGGCGAGGGGAGGGCCGTTTTTCAAAAGCGGCAACTTTCAACATCGATTTGACGTTTTCCATAAAGTAATGCTTGTATCGGCGCACGCGGCGCGGTATGCTAAGAGTCGCACGGTATCGCATGGATAGGCTCATACGTAAAACCGCCCGCCATGAGCGACCTTGTCCGCAAGGCGTTTGCCTACCTACGCACCGAGTCAAAGGAGCGCGAACGCGCATAGAATGCGCATATCATAAAGAACGCAGGGAATGATCAGATGCTGCTAAAAGTCGTTTCGTTCAACATGAAGCGCACCGCCACAGCGGTTGCAAAAAACCATTGGATGCGCCGGATGGATGCGATCCGTTCGTTTTTTCAGGCCGAATGCCCGGATATCGTCGGCACGCAGGAGATGATCATCTCCTACCTGCGCAAGGCCGAGAGCATGCTGCCGGAATACGGCTGGGTGGGCGAAGGCCGGGGCGGTGGCGAAGAGGGCGAATTTACCGCGATCTTCTACCGCAAAGACAAGCTGCGCGTGCTTAACTGGGGCACGTTCTGGTTGTCTCGCACGCCGTCAATCCCGGGCAGCCGCTCGTGGCTGTCCCTGTTTCCGCGCACCTGCACGTGGGCGATCTTCGAATCGATACAGTGCGGCGCGCGCGTGTGCATCTACAACACGCATCTCGATTGTTTGAGCATGTTTGCGCGCCTCAACGGCCTTGCGATGATTCGACGGCACATCGAAACCAACATGACTACCTGCCCCGAGGCGGTACTGATGGGCGACTTCAACGCGTCTCCCTACAGCCATACTCTCGCGCTTCTTGACGGAAATGACGGGCCCGCGCTGCAAAGCAGCTACCGCGTACATGTACAGGATCAAGACGGCCCCGGCCGCACATACCACGGCTTTAGAGGGAAGAAAGACGGGCACCCGATCGACTACATCTTCGCCTCCGATACGCTGAACGTCTTGAGCAACCATGTCGACCGGCAAACATACCAAAACCGCTATCCGTCCGATCATTACCCCGTGATCACGGTGCTGAGCACACAGGGCACCTGAGCGGAAACTACATAAAAAGAAGAGCCGCCGATGCACATTTCGTTGCATGGCGGCTTTTATAGTCTCCGACCTCCATAAAAGTCGTTATATCCATAAAACGCGTTCGCATCGGTGCGTTCATATTGTTTATTCGGCGTTTACCTTGAAAGAGGCGCGATCCAGCCCCAGGTATTCGGATGCGCCGCTTGCGAGAAGCCTGGCGAGCGCCGACCTGAACGGCCTTGGGTATAGCTCGATCCCCGCGATTTCTTCCACCGGTACCCACGCAAACCCGACCTGATCGATATCGGCTTCGGTGGGGGCGCGCTTCTCGTCATCTTCAACGCGGCATTCGAAAATATGATAGATTTTGTGCACGTGATCGGGGTAGCGCACCTTCATCGCTTCATCGTCCCAAATCTCCTCGCACAGGGCCAGAAACCTACCGACGGATACGACGTAGCCGGTCTCTTCCAGGCACTCCCTGCGCACGGCCTCCTGCATCGTCTCGCCCTGATGCTGGCCTCCGCCGGGCAGATCGTAGTATTCGCCCATCAGAGAATTTTTGTTTTTGTTCAGCAGCACCTTGCCATTCTTTAGAATCACGGCCTTTGCAGCGCAGCGGATGCTCATTGCGCGCCCTCCCCTTTTCTATCGAAGCATTGTTCCACCAGCTTAAGCACCGCGCGGCTTGTCTCCGTGCCGTTCACCAGCATCGCAAACTGCCCGCCGGAACCCAGGTCGCACAGTTGCGCGCCGGGGTACAGCGCGCGCAGGCAATCCTGCTCCTGCGCATAGAGCTTATCCTCGCCGCTGTACATGATGGAAACTCTGCCCTTCCAGCCCTCCATATCGCCGGGGGCAAACGGGCGCTGCGCGTATAAATCCGGCTGGGCGACGTAATTGAGGTTGACGTATTGCTTTTTGTACATGTGGTTGCAGTACGTATCCTCGATGAACGCGCGCCAGAAATCCAGCTGGGTCTCCATGCCTTCGGGGCAGTTAGAGTGAAACGCGTTGTCGGCCATGGCCATGCGGGCCGCGTTGTTAAAATTCATAAAGACCATCCGGGCAGCGTTGGCGCGGCGGGCCTTCCAGCGCTCCAGCGCGGCGGCGGGCAGATCGCGCGAAGGGGCTCCGGTGAGGCACAGCGCAGCCCCCACCACGCGGCCCGGACTCTTGCGCAGGATGATCTGTGCGATGAGCCCGCCCAGCGAATAGCCCACCAGCGCAATGTTTCCGATGCCCATCTGGTTAAGCGTAAAGAGGATGCCGTCCGCGGCTTCCTCAAGCGACTTGCACTCGGGCAGCGAAAAGGCCACGGCCCTGCGTATTCCGCGCAGCTCGAGCATCTGTGGAAACCAAACCTCGCCGTGCGCCATACCGCCCGGCAGGAACACCACGGCCTCGTCTCCCTCGCCGAGCGACCACGTGCGGTACACCCGCTTGCGATAGACTTCGGAAAATGCCGTCGTGCGCTCGCGAAACGCGTTGAGCATGCCGACCATGCGCGGGTTGGCGCCCGCGTAGATGAGGCTGAGTTCGCGCAAGGCAAAGTCACTCCCTTCCCAATCGATGCTAAGGCATCACGGCAGGCTTTCTAGGGCGTGTCCCTAAAGTCACCGGGATGCAGATTGCGGCAGGTTTTTCGGCGGATCAAGGAGTTTCGCCGTTTTTCTTCGGCGGGGAATCGCGCAGGTACGCGTACCCGCCCGCGAGGCGCAAAGCGCCGAAAAATGCCGCAAGATGCGCGTAAGAGTTTAGGGACACGCCCTAATCGATCGCCTACCGTTCGATCGCGGCGAAAACCTTCCCCACCGTATCCATCAAATCCCTCGTAAGGCCGTGGGTGAGCAGTTCGTTCTCAAGCCGCCCCGCGCGGATATCCGCCATGGCCGCGTCAAACTCAAACTGGAAACCCTCACCCTCAAAGCCGGGTTCGTAGCACTCGGTTTTGCCCTCCACTGTAAGCTCTGCGAATTTCGGAGCCCAGAAATGCGGTAGACGGATGAAGCCCTTTTCGCCATACACCACCGCATCCTGAGGCTCATCCACCGAAAGCCCGCAAAACAGCCTGGCGACCGCGCCATCCTGGTATTGAAAGTTCATCGCGCACAGGTTATCTACGCCGTTGGGCGCAAAATCCGCAAGCGCGGAGATTTTTTGCGGTTGCCCGTCCATCAGGAAGCGCGCTATGGCGATCACGTAGATGCCCACATCCAATAGCGCGCCGCCGCCCAGTTCCTTGCCAAAGAGGCGGTGGGAGGCATCGAAGGGGCGGTTGAACGAAAACGCGGCTGTCAGCGAGCGCACACGCCCGATCCTGCCCTCCTTAACCCACTCCATCGCCTTGCGCACGGCGGGGTTGTGGCGCGTCCACATGCCGTCCATAAGATACGCACCCTCGGCCTTCGCGCAGGCGATGATCTCATTTGTATCCTGAAGATCCATGGCGATCGGCTTTTCGCACAGCACCGGCAGGCCCTTTTTAAGCGCCAGCATCGCGTATTCCTTGTGCGAAGGGTGCAGGGTTGCGACGTACACCGCCTTCACCGCCGGATCGTCCATGGCCTCCGCCGCCGCCCTGTAGGCCTTTGCCCCATACTCGTCGGCGAGCTTCTTAGCGTTTTCAAACGTCTTGGAATATACGGCGGCGAGGTAGCCCCCATCCGTCCGCCCCATGTCGCGCATGACCCGCCGGGTGATGCCGCCCGAGCCTATGAAGCACCAGCCAAACCGCCTGTCGTCCATATATAGCGCTCCTTTATGAAAATATAGATAAAGATTCCTTGTGATTCTACCGCCGGGCCGCCAAAGTGTCAACCAAGGCACCGCTATGCGAGCCTGGAGGAACCGGCGCATCCATGCGAGAAAGCCCTGTTTCCAGGGCTTTCTCCATCGCGCGTAAAACCAATTTACGAATTCGGCGGCTGGGAGCCCCCTTGCTGCGGAGGCGCGGGCATCTGGGGCGGATACATGTGCGGCGGCGGCGCTTTGGGCTTGCGGTTCTTTTTGCTGAACGGCCAGCGCTTCGCGCAGAGCCTGAAGATGACTAAGAACACCCCAAACCCCGCCGCGAGCAGCGCGAACACGGGCAGAAGCATCGCCAGCACCACCAGCAGGCCGCGAAGGAACGCGAACACGCCGTTGCTCGAATTGACAAAGCCGGATGCGATGTTATCCCATAGGCTGCCGCTGCCGGTGTTGATCTGCGCTTCGAGTTGCTCGTGCAGGGTGACGGTTACGGTCGCGTAATCGATCTGCGCGTCCATATGCCGAAGCTCGGATGTCATGGATTCCAGCTGCAAGAGCACGTCGTTGATCTCCTGTTGCAGGCGGATGACGGTTTCGACGTCGTCGGACTGAAGCTGTAGCTCTTGCAAATGCTTAAGATTTTGCTCCAGCACGTCGATGCGGATTTGGGTGTCGACATATCGTTCCGTCAAATCGGTATCGCGGGTGGATTCGTTCGTCACCTCGCCCACCGTGCGCAGGAACTCCAAAAAGCTGTCAAAGCGGGTTTCCGGAAGACGGGCTACCAAGTAGCCGCTGCGCGGCGTATCCCCGCCGTAGTTGGAGATATCGGCCTGTTCAAAAAAGCCGCCCGCATCCGAAACCGCCGCGCGCAGCGACGCGAGATCCTCGTCAAACCCCTTGGTGCTGATGCTGAAGTTGGCCGTGCGCACGATTTTGCGGCCTTGCGCGACGGGCACGTCGGCGATGCCCGACTCGCCCGCCGCAAGTTCGAGCATCTCCCTTTCCATTGCGACGCCGCCATCCATATCCTGCGCGGCATAGGAAGACCCTCCAGAGCCGTAGTTGGCCGCGTAGGGCACGCTGTCCGGCGCCTTGCTCGGCGAGGCGGCGCAACCGCATGCGAGCAGGACGACCGACGTCAACAGGAAACCGGCGAGCAGTTGCAAGCGTTTATGTGTTTTCATACTTTCCCCTCCTCTTCTTTGCCTGTTTGACGCGCTTTCCATGCAAATGGTTGCAGTATTTTCCAACAACATCGCACAAGATGCGCCAATATATGCGAATTAGCGCAAAAAGCAGGCCGCATCTTGGCAGCCTGCTTATTTCGTGCTCCCGCCCTTATTACTCTTCGATATCGATCTTGAGCGCCTTCATCAGCGCGCGCATATAGCCGATGGCGTACGCGACGCCGGTCACCCAGGTCTCCTTCACGTTCATCTGCGGCACGTGATCGGGGATCAGCATGCCCTTGTAGCCGTTGTCTCTGAAGATCTCCATCGCCCTGATCATATCCACATCGCCGGTGTCGATGAACTCTTCGTAATACTCGGGCAACTGGCCGCGCACGTTGCGGAAGTGGACATAGGCGACCTTTTTAAGCTTGGAGAAATGATCGATCGCCTGGTATACGTACTCGGGGCCGAACGGCATTTCGCTGAACGTGCCCTGGCAGAACTCCACCATGCAGTTGTCGCTGGGGTGGCGCCCAAACATGCGGTCGTAGCGGTCGATCTTCACCAAAAGGCGGTTCACCTGGCGCATGACCGGCACGGGCGGATCTTCCGGATGCGCGGCGATCTTCACGCCGAACTCTTCGGCGACGGGCAGGATGTTGTCAAGGAAGTAATCAAGCCTCTCCCACATCGTCTCTTCCGACACATAGCCCTGGTCGCCCGGCTCGGGGTTTTCTTCGTTTTGACGGCCCCATGCATAGCCGTGGGGAACCGGGGTGTCGAAATCTTCGATATCGCTCTTTTTAAACACCGGCGTGTGCGCGCCGCCGCGGGCGAGCGGCAAAAGCTTGCGCCCCGCAACCGCCGCTATACTGAAGTTATAGCCCATCACCGGTATGCCCGCGCGGCCCATGTTTTCGATGGTGCGCTTTACGTTGTCCATCTGCTGCGCGCGGTCCGGCCTGCCCAGCAATACTTTATACCAATGCGCGGGCAGAAAGTTTTCAATCGCTTCAAGCTTAAGCCCGTGCGCCTCCACCTGCCCAACCAGCGCGGTCAGATCCTCGAGCGTCCAATAGCCCTTATCGTCGTTTGGCATCATGCCGTGATCCGGAATGTGCACCATGATGTGACTCACGCCGATTTGCTTGGCAAACGCGAGCGTGTCCTCGGTGAAAATGCTGGGGTAGAAGCCTAATCCGACTTTCATGGGGAATCCTCCTCGTTTTTTATGTGGCCGACCGCATTTGCTGCGGCTACCTATTGGGAGCTCTTAACGGAGGCCATCCGGTAGTGCGCGTGGCCGCCCTTATCCACCCGGAAGCCGATCATGCCGCTCAGATATGGGTTATTGTCATCCGTCGCGGCAAGAACAGGTTTCCCTTCGCTAAAGATCTCGATGGAATTGCCCTTCGCCCTCGCGGTGAAGACGTACTCTTTCCCGATCGCCAACGGCATATCCACAGAGGCAAGCGTGCGCCACGCGCCCAGTTCGTTCTTTTGCAGCAGAACCTTTTCGCCCTCGAGCACGATCGAATAGCCGCGGGCCGCACCCTGGTTGCGGAACGAAAAACCGCACACCCCATCGATAACAGGGGTGAACGCGCACGTCATCTCCACATCCTTCCAGCGGACATCGCCGGTATAGCAGGCGCCAAAGTCTGCGCAGCTACCCGAAAGCAAGCCGTCCTCGAGCAGCCAGTGCCCTTTTAGATAGGTCGTTTGGCTCACCTCGCGGTGCAGCCCCGTGTAGCCTTCCATCCGCTCGCGCGAAAAGTCGAGTTCGTAATCCGCTCCGCCCGAAAAGTCCATGGAGCCCAGCAACACGGCGGCATCGCCGCCCTCCAGAGGCAGAAGCTCCACGCCCACCTGCTCGATGCACGCGCCGCTGAGGCGCGGAATGGCGAGCCGCAAAACCTGCCATGCGCCCGAGGTGATCTCTTCCGCCGGTCCGCGATATATATTTCCGCTGTTGCCGTCCAGTGCATACACGCACGCGCGGACGCGGGGCGCCCAATCCGGGCGCTGAAGCGCCGCCTCGATCGTCTGGCCCGGGTATACGATCGGAGAAAAACAAGGGTCGTAGCGATTGTCGTGAAAGTGCTCGGGCCTATAGTACGTGCGGTGGTAAAGCCTGAGTGGGTTGCCCGCCGCCGCGCCCTTCCATACGGTCTTCAATGCGCGCCCTCCGGAGGGCCGCGCCTCGTTGGCCAGAAACATTTCCGGGTTCTTGCGACCGTCGTGCTCCAACCTAAACGCGTGCGTGGAGCCGGGCAGCGCAAACGAAAAGCGCGGCCCGTTTAAAAAGGCGCGTACATCGGCAGGGGGCTCCACCCCCGCATTGCGATAGGCGATGCGCGCCATGGTTCGCACGTTATCCGGCAAATCCATGATGTTCAGGCTGCCCACCACGCTGGAGGCGGCGAGGAAATCGTTAACGGGCCTGCGCCATTTTTCAAAATCGATGCCTGCAAGCCCCACCAGCGTGCCTATGATCGCGCCTACATTGCCCACGTTGCAGTCGGTATCCCAGCCCGCCATGTTGCAGATGTTGATCGTGCGGTCGAAATTCCCCTTGCCGTACAACATGGCCATGATCATCACCGCCGCGTTGGGGATGATGTGGCAATTGCCCGGATAGCGGTCGTAGCCCCAATGGCCGATGATGTGCTCCATGCACGCGCGCCAGTCTTTGGCCGCATCGGCGTCGTAAAACGCCATGACGTCCCGCGCAGCGCGCGCATACTCGCACTCGTCGGGGATGTGCCCGAGCGCGGTTTCCAGAACGCCGCGCATATTCGAGGCGGTAAAAGCTGCGGCGATCGCAGAGGCGACAAATACGCCGCCGTAGATGCCGTTGCCGCCATGGCTCACCGACGCGGCTTTCGCGGCAAACTCGGCGGCAAGCCCCGGGTTGCCGGGGCAGATGAGCCCCCATGTATCGATAAAGATCTGCCCGCCGATCTGCTCGGCCACCATCGCGCCGTTTTGCTCCATCGAGCCGGATCTTGGCGCCGGGATGCCTGCGCGCAGGTTGAGGTATGCGGTGTGCTCGGTGGATTTCCCGTACCCGCCCCACCAGTACATGCCGTGCTCATAGGGCGCGTAGTTAACCCACGCGTGACCGATCTGCTCGGCCGTAACATCTCTTGGGGCCGCAAGCCGCTCATCCTCCAGCGCGCGAAGGAAGAACATCGGGCCGTTCGTGTCGTCGTCGGCAGCGAACTCGCGATAATCCACCAAATAGCCGTCGATTTCACCGAGCGCCCGCTGAATGCGCGCGTAATCCCAGCCTTCTATCGGCGCGCCGTGGCGCACGCCGATCACCTTCCCCAGCCAACCGGCATAGCACCTCTCCAGGTAATCCGAAGGAATTTCCCACATGCGGCGTCCCTCCTGACGATAGACGATATAACAATGCCTGTCTCTATGCATTATAGCGCGAAGCACGGGCGAAGAACAGAGGCGCGCGGAAAAGGTTCCCGCAATCCCATTCCCATGGCAGATTTGCAAACGGCGCACAAACCCTTGTGTTTCCCGAAAGGCGATGATATTTTGATATAGTCGCCGAACCCCAAAACGCTCAAAAGACAGCGAACGGGAGGTTTTCCTCGCGAGAAAGGGGAAGGAGGCATAGCCGTAGCTATGGCGACTAAGCCTGACAATGCGAGGGGAACCGATCCGTCGCTGGACTTGAGCGTTTTGGGGTTCGGTGACTATAGTAAAACGCCGCGCACAGGAACGCAAAGGAGGGTACCATGGGCAAGACTCGCATCTCCACCGACGGCATCGATTTTCGGATGAACGGTCGACTCACCTACAGCGACATCCCCGGCTCAAACCCCGCCGCCCACGGCCTTTTGATGAACGCCCGCTTCATACAGGGCATCTTCGACGACAAGGCCGCCCCTTCGCGCTTCCACCGCTTTGGCCTGGCGTTTGACCCCGAGCGCAACACCGACGACCTCATCGCGGCGCTGCCTCAGTGGTACGCCTGTGGGCTTCGCGCCATCACGGTGGGGATGCAGGGCGGCGGCCCGTGCTTCACCCTCAGAAACGAAACCATCGACAACAACCCCTTCGGCGAAGGCGGCGCGAGCGTAGACCTGCGGTATTTGGCCAGGCTTGACCGCCTTCTCACCGCTGCCGACGGCCTTGGCATGGCGGTGATCGTCAGCTGCCTATACGAGGGGCAGGTGAGCCGCCTCAAGGACGACGACGCCGTCATCAATGCGGTGAAGCTTACGTGCAACCACCTGCGCGACGGCGGCCACACCAACGTCATCGTCGAAACCTCCAACGAATATAACATCAAAACCGCGCACCCCATCGTATGCACCGAAGAAGGCATGCTACGCCTGATGGACATCGCGCGCCGAGAAAGTGGCGGCATGCCCGTAGGCTGCAGCGGAACGGGCGGCCATTTTAGCCGGGCGATCGTAAAGGCGTCCGACGTCGCGCTGATCCACGGCAACGGAATCACGCGCAACCGCCTTGCCCAGCTGATCGACCAATGCCGCCAGGCCAACCCCGATGTGCCCATCGTGTGCAACGAGGATTCCCAGGATATCACCCAAATTCCGGTTTGTATGCGCGCCCATGCCTCCTGGGGATACTACAACAACATGACGAAGCAGGAGCCGCCCGCGCGCTGGGGCGTGCTGCCCGGCGAGGACGCGTATTTCGCCCGCCGCATGGCCAAGGCGCTAGGCATCGCCTCAGATTCCGCGGCTCCGGACGCGGAATATCGGCTCATGGGCATGGAGGCCGAGCGGTCGGGCGTGTTCGAGACGGCCGACAGCCCGAAGTTTGATAAGACGCTTCATCTTGACGATGGCAACAAGCCCGCTCCGCTTCGCTGGCTCAGGCTGGCGGCACTCTACCCCGAGCAGATCGACCATGTGGTGTTTTACGCCGACGGAAAACAGATCGAAACGGTGTACGACACGCCGTTTCTCACCCGCATGATCGGCAACTGGTATCACGCGCCGGTGGCGGGCCTTTCCGCTTCCTCTTCCGTCTGGGCGGACGTGGCGCTGCGAAGCGGCGAAACGGTGCGGGTGGAGGCTTCGCGCTCTTGCGTGGAGCCGTAGCGCGTAAAAGAATGCCCGACTCAATGGAGCCGGGCATTCCCATGTCCCGCCGTGTTACATGTATCTACGGTACACTTTGGTGAAGTACTCTTTGTACATATCCGACGGGGTGGCGACTTGGCCCAATTCCTTGCTCGGCATAGAATTGATGCTCAGGGATTTTGTCCAGCTGATTACGGGATAGCGGCCGTACTCCTGGCCTGCTGATGTATAGATTCCCTTGAATCTTTCCGCCTTGCTCTCAGACATGAAAAGCACATAATCCTTTCCTGGGATGGAGGGCATATAGTTCCCCTCATGATACAAGATCTCTTCGCCACTCGCATCGTCGAAATAGTACGGCTCCACAAATGGCACCTGATCGCCTACCGACAAATCCCCTTCATACACTTGGGTGACGACCAGCGTGGAAATCGTAGCACCGGACAATATGAATCTGATATCCCCTTCATAGACGCATTCCAAATCTTGCTTGCTATCGTCCAGCAGATAGCCTTGAACGATAGCGCTCGACAAACCAAGTAGGTCTTCAAATGGCCTGTCGGGCAGCTTAATTGTTTCAATGATCCCTCCTGCTTGTACTATTGTATATCCGTCATATCTAGGCTCATCCACGATAGGCCTTTCCGGAAACTCTACGCCGTTGGTTTGTGCCCTTGCGCAGCCCGCCGCCGTGCACAGCAACGCCACGAGTAGAACAATACTTATCATCTTATTTCGCATGCGACTGCCTCCTTCGGCGGGCTGGGGAAAAGGGGGCGCCACGCGACGCCCCCGCATGGCGCGTTACATGTACTTTCTGTACACTTTGGTGAAGTACTCTTTGTACATGTCCGACGGAGTGGCGACTTGGCCCAATTCCTTGCTCGTCATCGAGTTGATGCTCAGGGACTTTGTCCAACTGATTACGGGGTAGCGGCCGTATTCCTGCCCTGTTGTCGCATAGATTCCCTTGAATCTTTCCGCTTTGCTTTCAGACATGAAAAACACATAATCCTTCCCCGGAATTGAGGGCGTGTAGTTTCCTTCGCAATACAGTTTTTCTTCACCGCTTGCGTCGTCGAAGTAGTATGGTTCCGCCAGCGGCACCTGATCGCCCGCCGATATGTTTCCTTTATACACCTCGGTAATCACCAGCGTAGAAATCGTGACACCGTACGATACATGTCGGAAGTCCCCATTGTATACGCACTGCAAATCCGGCTTGCCATCCTCTAGCAAATAGCCTCGGACAACAAACGCTGAAAGACTAAGCAAATCCTCAAACGTCCTATCGGGAAATTCTATAATGGTTTCTTCAATCCCGCTAACAGGTATCGCAGTATATCCATCATACCGCGCTTCATCCACAACAGGCCTTTCTGGAAAGTCCACGCCTGCTGTTTTCGCGTTGGCGCAACCCGCCAGTGCATATAGCAGCGTCGTAAGCAGAACAGCACTTATTACCCTACGCATGCGATTGCCTCCTTCTTTTCATCTTCATCTTTTAGTTATATTTTGCCTTTACGTTGAAGCGGTCGTGCTCGGTTACATACTCCCTGCGAAGAGATGTATAGCTGCGATGCCACATGATCGCCGGATTGTTGCACGGATAATCCTGATCATGCGGGTGCATCAACCCCAGCACATGCCCGAATTAGTGGGTAATGGTGCTAAGCTTTTGCGCTGCCGTCAAAGTGGGAAACGCGTCGGTGTCACGATTGAGCTCCACATAACACTTTGTATATGTAGACGCGTCCGTAAGGATATCAGAACCCTCTATCTCGACTTCGTTGCCCTTGTACAGCCTAGTTCTTGCGGCCACACCAGATTCCCACGATGGACTTGCGGGTTGATATGTCGTCACTGTTATCTGCGCTTCCGTATCCTGCACCGGAAACGACACGCTAAAGCGCACGTTGTCGCTCGCCGAATGCCATTCGGTAATCGCCGACGCGATGCTGGCGGTAGAAGCGCCCGTGAGGCTCACCGCCTGCTGGTACACGTTCACGCTCAGCCCATTGGCGCTCGCCCATTTGCCGGCGAAAAGGTCGGTATCCATGGTGACGGTAATCGGGCAATAGCCGGTGTTGTTGGATGTATTGGGGTCGTAGCCGTTCGTGCACCGAAGGTCGAACTGCGCGCTGTGCGTTCCCGCGGTGTTCACCGCCACGGACGCGTATATATACACGCCCCAGCCCGCCTCCAGGTCGTAGATCCTGTGCGTTCCCTGCGGCTGGCCGTTCATCAGAAAGTCTACGGCCACATCGGCGCTATCCGGCCCGAAGTTTACGACGGGGCACTCGAACTCCACCTCGTCCCGGCAAGTAAGCAGCGTGCCGGGCTGCGCGGTTATGCCGCCGTACACGCGCAGGTCGGCCGAGCGCGACGGCCCTTCAAAGTTATACGTTCCTGCCACGATGTTGTTGTCGTAGCGCGATTCGTGAATCGTGCGGTCTTTGTTGACGATAAACCGCACCGCGTGGCCGGTGCCGTTTAGGAAGCTCAATTGCGTGGTAGCGCTCCAGGCATAGTTGCCCGGCAGGCTGCCCAGCGCGATGGCGCCGAGCTCGGTATTATCCACATACACCGTCACGTCCACGCCGTACGCGTACAGGCTCGATTCGTTGCGGATGGTATAGTTGAAAGGGATGTACGTGTTGTGCGGCAGCGAGCCCGAGTTGTAGCCGCCGCCCACGCTGAGGTTGCTCGCACTGAGATCGACCAGCGCGGGCGCGGCGGCCAGGGCTACCCCGGCGGGCTCTTCGCCGATAACGATGCCGCCCGGGGCGACGCCCGGCACGGCGTCAATCTCCGGCACAATGTCCGCGACATCGCCCGAGGGCACGAGCTCGATCGTCACCTCGCCCAGAACGGCAACCGCATTCGGCGGGAGCTCCTCCCCACCCACGGCGAACGCTCCGCCCTTTGCGTCCCCGGCGGCGCTTGGGGCCGTCAGGTCGAGGCCGTCGACCGGGAACGGCTCGGAAATCGTCACGCTGAGCACCTCGAAGGCGCCCTCCGGGTACTCTTCGCCGGATTCGGCCCGCTCCGCCGCCCGCACCGGCAGCGCCATCGCGGCCACAATCAATAGAGCAAGCGCATAAGAAACCAATTTCTTCATGGCAATTGTAGCTCCTTTCCATATTGCAAAACAAGCGCTCGCGCGTTACAAGCCCCGCTCTGCCCCCTTTCCTTCTTCGTTCGCGCGGCCGCCTGTCGCCGTTTGAAACCGCGGTTCTCACAGCATGGAAAGCGCATGTGGTATAATGGCCTTACGATTTGCTATATAGAGACGGAGGAGGAAGTTTATGGGACAAAATTGGTGGAAAAAGGTAAAGCGCTGGGGCCAGACCAACCACACCGAGGACGACCCGCTCCGCTGCGACATCGAATTCTGGCGAGCGCACTGGAAGCGCGCGCACATCCAGGGCGTGATCGTCAACGCCAGCGGCATCGTGTCGTATTACCCCAGCGCCTCCCCGTTGCAGTACCGCGCCGCCACGCTTGGCGAGCGGGATTTCTTCGGCGAGTTTTGCGCCACCGCGCGCGAGGAGGGGCTCGCGGTGGTCGCGCGCATGGACGTAAACCGCTGCACCGAAGATTTTTACCGTGCGCATCCCGATTGGTTTTGCATGGATAAGGAAGGGGGGCCGATCACCTCGCAGGGCCGCTACTTCTCGTGCGTGAACGGCGGCTACTATGCGCAATTCATCCCCGAAACGCTGCGCGAGATCATCGCGCGCTACCGCCCCGACGGCTTCACCGACAACAGCTGGAGCGGAATGGGCCGCAAGACGATCTGCTACTGCGAAAACTGCAAAAAGGGCTTTTTGCGCGACACGGGGCTTTCGCTGCCCGAGCGCGCGGAGTGGGATGATCCGAACTACCTCGAGTGGGTGCGCTGGGGCACGAACCGCCGCACGCAGATTTGGGACGAATTTAACGTCGTCACCCGGGAAGCGGGCGGCGAGGACTGCTTATGGGCGGGCATGGTGCACGCCGATCCCGCGTCCGGCTGCGACAGCCTTAGGGATCTTAAGGCGCTCTGTTCGCGCGCGAAAATCATTTTTACCGATCACCAAGGGCGGGACGAGCTCAACGGCTTTGAGCAAAACTCGCTAAACGGCTCGCTGCTGCGCATGGCATCCGCAAGCGAAGACACCGTGACGCCCGAGAGCATCGCGCACTACATCCGCGGCGAGCGCACGTTCCGCCTGTGCGCCAACCCTGCCCAGGAGAGCCGCATGTGGCTGATCGACGGCATCGCGGGCGGCATATCGCCTTGGTATCACCACATCGGCGGCAGCACGCGGGATGCCCGTCAGTTTGACACCAGCGTGGATGTCTTTGCGTGGCACGAACGGAATGAAGACGCGCTCTACAGCCGCGAGGATCTTTCGCGCGTAGGCCTCGTGTGGGATCAGGACAACGCCGCGTACTTCGGCAAGGATAGGAGGCGGGACCGCGTTTCGCTGCCGTGGCGCGGCTTTCACCACGCGCTGACGCGCGCGCGCATTCCGTTTATACCGGTGAATGCGGCGGATATCCAAAGGGATGCGAAAAGGCTGGATGTGCTGATTTTGCCCAACGTCGCCATCCTCAAGGACGAGGCGCGCGCGGCCGTCCTTGCGCACGTGCGTCGCGGAGGAGGCCTGGTGATTACCGGAGAGACCGATACCCTGGATGCGGACGGCAGACCCAGGCTCGGCGGGCTGTGGAAGGAATTGGGCGTCTCCTTTACAGGAGAAAGCATAGGACCCGGCAGCGGCGTCGGCGCCGGATGGGAAGAGTTCGGCGCGCACAACTACCTGCTATTGCCGGACGAAGACCGTCATCCGGTGCTCGCGGGCTTTGAAAAAACGCAAATCCTGCCGTTTGGCGGCTCGGCGCGGCTGGTAAAGGAAGGCGGCGCGATGAAGCCCATCGCGGCGTACGTTCCGGCGTTCCCGATCTACCCGCCTGAATTTGCGTGGATCCGCGAAGAGCAGCCGGATGTTGCCACTCTCTTCGCCGGCGAGTTGCCCGACGGCGGACGCGTCGTGTACTTTGCCGCCGATATCGACCGCGCGTGTGGCGCGCATATGCTGCCCGACCATGCGCAACTGCTTAGCAACGCAGTGCGCTGGGCGGCAAAGGACGCAAAGGCCATCGAAGTGGAAGGCCCCGGCTATTTGGATGTAAAGTTCTACCGGCAGGGCGAGCGTATGATTGTACACATCGTCAACCTCAGCGGGCTCAACCGACGCGGCTATGCCGAGGAGAGCTACCCGGTGGGGCCGCTTAGCGTGCGCATGCCCGCCACGGGCATGTCCGCGCGCGCGTCGCTGCGCGTGGCGGGCAAGGAAGTGCGAGTTGAGACATCCGGGGGTGTTTTGTCGTTCGAAATCGAACGGGTCGGCGAGCACGAGCTCGTGGTGATCGAGCCGGAAGGGAAGGGGATGTAATATGGAAGCTTTGTGGTGGAAGAAGCCTTTGAGGGTGATTCAAACCAACCTTCAGGTGAAGGACACCCCCGGTATGAATCCGGCCAAGATCGCGCGAGAAATGGCGGATATGCATGCGAATACGCTCGTTACAAACGTGGGTGGCATCTACGCGTGGTATCCGAGCGAGGTTAAGCATCACCATGTCAACGAATACCTGCCCGAGGATTTCGATTTGCTGCAGGCGCTGATCGACGAATGCCACAAGCTGAACATCCGCGTGGTGGCGCGGTTTGACTTTAGCAAGACAGACGACGTGACGTTTCAGCAAAAGCCGCGCTGGTTTACGCGGGATCTCGAGGGGAAGCCAACCGTCGTAGGCAAGGATCGGTTCGGCGAATGGTCGCTCCTTCTCAATACCTGCATCAACGCGGGCTATCGCAACGAAGAGCTGGCGGCCCCGGTGCTTCGCGAGGTGACGCAAAAGTACGATATCGACGGCGTATTCTTCAACGCGCCGCATTTGAACGCGTGCCACTGCGAGACTTGCCGCACGAAGTACCGCAAAGCCTACGGCGCGCAACTGCCGGACGACCCGAAGGGCTTCGCGCCCGATTGGGGCAGCCTATGCCTTAAAGACAACATCGCCGTGTTGCGCGCGGCCATCCGGGAAAAGCGCCCGGACATACCGGTCATCCTCTATTACAACCTGTACCGGGATAACCTTAATGCCCGCTACGCCACCGCCGACATGATCTGCACCGAGCCGCAGGATGTGCTGTCGCTAGGCTGGCAGAACATTCCGCAAAGCTGGAAGCCCGCTCTCGCCGTCCGCATGGGACGCACCGCGCCGGATAAGCCCGTTCCATTCGGCATCGTGCACTCCTGCCCTGGCATGGATTGGCGGCACACCGGCCTCCCCCCCGCCGAATATCGCTTCTGGCTCGCGCAGATTCCCGCAAACGGCGGGCAGATCTGGCATTCGATCACCGGCTATCCGGATACGATCACCGATAAGCGCATCCTTGCGTGCGTGGGCGAAGTCAACGCGGCGATCGAAAAAGCCGAAAGCTTGATGGATGGCGCCTCCTCCGCCGCCGAAGCGGTTCTTATGTGGAACGCGCTATCCTCCGCCGAGGGCCTAGCCGAAGGCTTGCTGGCCGCTCATGTGCAATTCGATCTGATGGATACGTATCAAATCACCCCGCAGGCGCTCTCCCGGTATAAGCTGGCGATCCTACCCGAGGATTATCCGCTGACGGAGGCGATCGAAGCGGCGCTACGCACATTTGTTGCGGGCGGTGGCCGCCTGCTCGCCGAATCTTCCGATCCCGGGTTCATCGCAAGGCTGGGCGATTTGTTCGGCGTGAGCGGGAGCGCTTCGCGGAGCGAGTCGATGGTCGCGTCTTACCTGCGTTTGGAGGACGACGCGCTTAGAGCCGACGGCTTTGAGCAGACCGAGCTGCTCGCACACCGCGGACGCGTTGCGCACGTGAGCCCCGAGCCGGGCTCAAAGACGCTGGCGACGCTCGTACCGCCGTTTGCTCCGCCGGATGCCGTAGGCGCTCCGCCCGAGCGGGCGAGTTTGCCCACGCCGTATACCGATCTGCCCATGGCTGTGCTCGGCAGCGAAGGCCGGACGATGCTTTTGCCGTTTCAACTGAGCATGTTGCTCAGAGAATACAAGCTGGCCGAGCACAGCAACTTTCTCGGGCTGTGCGCGAAAGCTTTGTTGAAAGGCCGCCAGGTGGCGCTTGAAGGCGCGGGCGCCGTGCAGGCGATGCTCTATCAAAAAGGTGATGCGCTTCTTTTGCACCTGGTCAACGGCACGGGGCAGCGCCCGCTCAAGGACAGCATCGTGCTGCGCGATGTGCAATTTTCGGTAAAACTGCCCGATGGCGGAGAGTATCGCGCCATTTCCCGCATAGCGGGGGCTGATATCGCCTTCCGCCGCGAAGGCGGAAGGCTTATGGGCACGCTATCCAGGTTGGATGCGTGGGATATGCTGTCGATTGAAAAAATACGCTGAGCAGAGATTGCCGGACGCCCATAGATCAAGCTTGTGGGCGTCCGGCGAAAAAGATCGGATCCAGGGTTGCATTTTCATCGACTCCGTGTATAATAGATGAGGTCGCGGGACTATAGCTCAGCTGGTTAGAGCGCTACGTTGACATCGTAGAGGTCACTGGTTCGATCCCAGCTAGTCCCACCACTCGTCGGAGCGCGTTGCGCTTCAAACTCCCGGCATGCTGTGGCACGCCGGGAGTTTTGCGCTCCGTGCTTCTCCCCCCTTCTTTTAAGCTGCCAAAGCGCCCTGAGAGGACGAGAAAGATGTAGGATCGCGTAGTTCCGCTTCCCATCCCATCACGTTTAATCCTTAAAAGAGGCACGATTCAAAAGGGAGATATGATCTTGCCGGATGAGCCCACGGTCTCGTTGGATCCGGAAAATGTGGCCGCGCCGGAACAAACATTGGTGGATCTGAGCGCTGTGGGCATGACGCTCGCCGTCTCCGCTCACGATGTGAATTTCGCCTATCGCCTCGCGACGAAAGCCATTGCGTTCAACCGTGGAGAGGTGATTGCGAACCAAGGCATATAGGCGAGTTCCGGAAAGCGCCGTCCAATCTACCGTCCGACCTCGCACGATCCTTCGCGCGGAGTATTCACGACTCGTTGCTCTTGCCCGGGTATCTGCTCACTACTCCATAATCCGATGCAAATAAGACGAGGCAGAAAAGCCTATCGACATAAGGCTCAGTTCGCTCGGCAAGGAAGCGTCGATCTTAGGCATCCGGCTCATATTGTCCGGACTTTGCAGATCGCCGGCGCAACAGATCTGCGAAATGCGTGCTAAACAGGCATGAAAGGGCAGCGTATCGTCAAAATCGTTCCGAGTATCCGCTGCTTCCCTAGGAACAGGCGGAGCGGGATTGTATAGTGTTTCGCTAACTTGGGCTTCTTCCCAGGAAATCGAGATACTTTTTTAGGACCTCGATGGACTTGAGCGACGCCCAGTCCACATGCTTTTCAAAGCTTTCGCTGCCGCTTTCGTGCGGAGTGTCGCTGATGGAACGTATGGCGATAAAGGGGATTTCATTGACATAGCAAACGTGCGCGATGCTCGCCGTTTCCATATCCACGCACAGTGGATCGTGCCTTTCCATGATCTCCTTGCGCCCGTCCTGTTCTATAAAAGCTTCCCCAGTCACCATCTTGCCGAAAACGACCGTAGGATCGCCCGCGCACACCGCATGCATTCGTTCACGCAAAGCCTCGTCGGTATGAAAATATACCGTTTCCATCCACGGGTGATACCCCGTCAAAATTCCGTCGGCGACATCGTGGTAGGCGACCTCTGTAGCGATCACCGTATCGAGAATTTTGAGCTTTTCATCGATCGCTCCGGCGACGCCCGTGACAATCATATGCGTCACGCCGTATCGATCGATCAGAACTTGCGCGGCGATCGCCGCATTCACCTTGCATACGCCGCAAAACAAGGCTATGACGTCGATGCCCGCGTACTTTCCGATATGGAAATCAAGCATCGCATGTCTTTGAACCTTCGCACCGCTGATGCCTTGGATAAAGGGCATGATTTCCGGCTCACAAGGCCCGATGATTCCGATTTTCAAATGCTCATCTCCCCTATGAATTTTCAACAATCGTAAAAAACAAACGGAGAGAACGCTTCATACGCTCTCTCCGCAACGCCCGCTTTTCCCTTTACTTAGGCACGATGACGACCCTGCGGTTGGGTTCTTCTCCTTCGGAGTGCGTAGTCACTCTGTCATTGCCCTGCAACGCCGAATGGAGGATGCGCCTCTCGTACGGATTCATCGGCTCGAGCGCCACGCGCTTGCCCGAGCGGTACGCCTTATCGGCAAGCCGGTTGGCGAGGCGTACCAAGGTCTCCTCGCGCTTTTTGCGATAGTTTTGCGAATCGAGCTGCACGCGGCGGTAGCGCTCGCGCCCCTTGTTATGGATAAGGCCCATCAGATATTGCAGCGCATCCAGCGTTTCACCGCGGTGTCCGATCAGAATGCCCTTTTCGTCTCCCATGACATCCAGCAGCAGCGTGCCGTCGCGCTCGGAGACGGTTATCTCCGCCTCAACCCCCATCAGAGAGGCAATTTCCTTGAGCAAAGCGGTTGTGGGCTCCGCCTCGCCGGGTTCAAGGGGCAGGCTCTCTTCCTCTTCCCGTGCGCGCGGCGGACGCTTGGGCGCCTGCGCCGCCTCTGTAGCGACCGTACGCGGCTCGGGCCTAGGCTTTGCATCCCGTTTAGCGGCGGGTTTCGCCTCTTGCTCCTGTATAAAAACCGGTCTCACTTCCGGTTTAGGCGCCGGCTTGGGCTGCACGGGCGCCGCCTCCCGCCTCGCCTCGGGCTTATATTCCGGCATAGGAGGCACGGGCTGCGCAAGCTTGGGCGGCGGAACTTCCGTCTGAGCTTCCTCTTCCCTTACGGTCAGGCGCACCTTCGCCTGCTTCGAGCCGATCAGGCCAAACAGGCCCTTGCTACCCTCTTCCAGAACATCGATGCGCACGTCCTCCAGCGAAAGGCCCAATTCCTCAAGGCCCTGTTGGATGGCCTCATCGACTGTCTTGCGTTCGATTTCAATTTGCTTCACGCCTTGGAGCCTCCCTCCCGCGATTCCTTCTTCTTTTTCTGCCAATCAAAGTAGTAGTTCAGCGCCAGCGTCTGCACAAGGCCGTATACGTTGGAAATCGCAAAATACAGCGAAAAGGCTGCGCTGTAGCCCCAGCAGATGAACACGAAGATCACGGGCATCATCATATTCATCGTCTTCATCATGCCGCCGTTCTTCTGGCCGGGTTGTTCGGGCTGTTTGGGCATCAGGCGCTGGGTCAGCAGCTGCGTGCCGAATACCAGCAGCGGCAAAACGCCCCAGCCGTTCATTGCGGCGTTGTTGTAATAGGCGATGGCGCCTTGCATCACCTGCGTATAATTCCTTTGCATATTGGCGAGGTTTTCCGGGGTCAGGAGCGAATTGCCCGCCACCACCTGGATTTGCTTGAGCGCGGTGCTAAGCGGAATGACCGTACCGGACGCGGTAAAGTTGTCCGGCTGCCAGAAGTTGCGCACCCATAAAAACGAGTGCAAAAAATTGGGCGCGGTGAAGTCCGCCCCGTTTTGCACGTTTAAAAACATCAGCATCGTTTGCTCGTTGGCAATCAAGCGGATGACCGACCACATGGCGATCAGCACCGGAAACTGCAAAAGCAGCGGCAAGCAGCCGCCCATAGGGCTGATCTTTTCTTTTTTATAGAACTCCATCGTCTTTTGATTGCGTTTTTCGGGGTCATCTTTATATTTTTCATTGATTTTATTCAATTCCGGCTGGACATCCTGCATGCGGCGCATCGACCGGCGGGATTTAACATCCAGCGGCAGCAGCACGAGCTTCACCAGCAACGTAAACAAAATGATTGCCACGGCGTAATTGTGAAACGACATATAGTTGTAGATAAACTCCATGATGCCGCCGAGGAAATTCGTGATAAAACTCATGATCTTGCTCCTTACCGCTTGGCTTCCGGCACGGGGTCATAGCCTCCCTCGTGAAACGGATGGCACTTCAACAGGCGCCTGAGCGCCAAATACGAGCCGCGCAACGCGCCGAACCGCTCGATCGCCTGATAGGCATACTGCGAGCAGGTGGGGTAAAACCTACACGAAGGGGGGAATATAGGGGAAACAAAGCGTTTATATCCCCTCAAAAGCCATAGCAAAAAGCGTTTCAATTTTGCGACGCCCCCTTTTATGGCGCTCTGAGATACTTTCCGCGTTCGACCAATTGGCGAAGCGACGCGGCTAGTGTGCGAAACTCGACCTGTCCGGCCGCTTCGCGCGCCACGATCACATAGCGCCCCGGCCTGAGCATAGGCAAAAAAGGGCGCACGCACTCGCGGATGCGCCGCTTGACCAGATTGCGCTTGATCGCCTTGCCCAGCTTCTTGGATACCGAAATACCCACCTGCGTTTGGCGCGCGGGCACAAACAAAAGCACTAGACAACGGTTGGCCTGTGACTTGCCGCGCCGGTATACTTGTGCGAAGTGGTTGCGCTTGCGCAGCCTGTATTGACCTTGCAAGCCTCCAACCCCTTCCTTAGACGCCCGGTTCGGGCCTGTCCCCACAGAGGGCGAACAAACTGTATGCCGGACGGCGCCACGATGAATGAAAAACAAATAGGATGCCGTCCGGCATCGCGTTTTGCATCTTCGCCTTCACCATGACGCTCCGCATTTGCGCAGCAAAAAGCCATCGCGCTATGGCCACCATGCCGCGCCGATGTTGCGCGCGGCGTTTCCGCCTATGCGGAGAGGCGTTTGCGCCCCTTCAAGCGGCGCGCGGCCAAAATGTTGCGGCCGGACTTGGTCGCCATGCGGGCGCGGAAACCGTGCACGCGCGCGTGCACCTTCTTCTTGGGCTGGTATGTCATCTTCATGATCGGAACACTCCCGGTTTTACAGATAGTGCTTTTGACAGCTTACCCATTATATACGAGGGTTGGGAAGCTGTCAATTATCGAATATGGCGGCCTTTCAAGCCCTTCGTAAAAGATTGGGGCGCATTCTTCATCAAGCCCCATGCGTTCCCACGCAGCTCCTATGCAAGCGCGGATCGCGGCTACGCGCCTCTTATGAGGCCCATGGCGGAATATTGCGCAGGAAAACTGTGGCGGGCGCAGAACTCTCTGTGTGAAGAATACATTCACACAGGAGGAAGCGCGCATGGGCAAACAGCTGTATTACGGCGCGGTATACTACCGCAAATCGAACCCGCCCCGAGAGGACTGGGAAAGAGACTATAGGCAGGCGGCGGCGGACGGCATGAACGTGTTTCGCCACTGGTTTTTATGGGGCTCGATCGAAACAAAACCCGGCTGCTTCGCATTGGAAGATTACGACGCCCAGCTCGATCTGGCGGCAAAAAACGATATGGGCACGATTATTGCCGAGATGACCAATACCTCCCCCCATTGGCTGTTTCGCGAACACCCGGATTGCTTTTGCGTCGATCGGCAGGGCAGGCGCCGAAATCAAAGCTCCTATTCTGCCAGCTGTGCGACCAGCGGCTTTTCCCACGGCGGCGTGTGCCTTGACAATCCTAAGGCAAAGGCGCTGGTCGGGCGCTTTCTCGAAACGCTCGCGCTCCGGTATAAGGGGCACCCCGGCTTGCTGGGTTACGATATTTGGAACGAGTGCAACAGCCCGCACGACGTATGCTACTGCGAACATACGCAAAAGAAATTCCGCCTGTGGCTCGAGAAAAAATACGGCTCGCTGGACGCGCTGAACCGCGCATGGTTTGCGTATAGCTACGCCTGCTGGGAAGACGTTTTTGCGCCCACCTCCATGGAAACCACCCCGGATTGCCTGGATTGGATGGAGTTTCGCAAAGAAAACGCCTACGAGCACATGCGCTGGCGCGCGGGGCTCATCCGCTCCATCGACCCCGACTGCAAGATCACCGCGCACGGCATCGCGGGGAGCTTAAACAACATGGCTAAGGGCCTGAGCGACGACTGGCTGGCCGCCTCGCAGGTAGAATCCTACGGCATGACGTGGGTGATCGCTCGCAAGGGCTCCGAGCCTTGGAAGCAGTGGCAGGCGGTGGATCTTTTGCGCGCCGGCAGCCGCGACAAGCCATTTTGGCATGCCGAGATGCAGGGCGGCCCGCTGTGGCTCCAGCCGCAGGTGATCGGGCGCGAGAAGGAGGACGGCCGCGTCGCCACCGCACACGACGTCAGGTTGTGGAACATGACGTCCCTTGCCGGCGGCGCCTCGGGCATTTTGTACCTTAGGTGGCGCTCGCTGCTGGACGGCCCGCTGTTCGGAGCCTTCGGCCTCTACTCTAACGACGGCCTGCCCAACGCGCGCTCCCGCGTCGCCTCGTCCATCGCGCGCTGGGGCAACGACCCTCGCCAGGCGGCGCTGTTTGCCGCGCGGCCGGTTCAGGGAGAGATCGGCATCGTAGTGATGCCCGAAACCCAGAGCTTCAGCGAGTTGATGCAGCAGGCCGGAACCGGGCAGTTCTACACGCGCTGCGCATGGGGCGCTTACCGGGGGTTCTTCGACAACGGCATCCAGGCCGATTGGGCGCATATCGACGACATCGACCGTTACGACGTGCTGTACCTGCCCTACCCCATCCACCTTACGAAGGCGCACGCGGACAGGCTGATCGCATGGGTGCGGGCGGGCGGAAGGCTCATCCTTGAGGGTGCGCCGGGCTACTTCGGCGATCGCGGCCACGTATCCCCCTCGCAGCCGGGCCTCGGGTTCGCCGCGCTGTGCGGCGTCAAGGAGAGCGAGGTGGAGTTCATGCCGGATTTGGGCGACCGCATCCGGATCGACTATAAGGGCAAAAAGCTGGCGGGCGGGCTGTTTCTGCAGTCATACGAGCTTGACGGCGCGGCGCAGGTCGCCCGCTACGAGGACGGCAGGCTGGCGATGGCCGAGCATAGCTATGGCAAGGGCAAGGTGCTGCTGATAGGAACCTACCCTTCCGAAGGCTATTTCCGCGTGCCCGACGCCGTGGGCAAGGCCTTCTTTGCCGACGCGCTTTCGTGGGCGGAAAAAGAAAAACGGGCCGACCTTTCGGACGACCGGGCCATTGTGCGGCTATGGCGCGATGAAGAGGCGGGCAGGACGTTCGCCTGGGCGCTGAATCCCACGGGCGAGCCGATCAGCCTGAGCGCCAACATGAAGGTTTCCGGAACCAGGGCGAATGTTTTATGGGGCGATGCCGCGCCCGCCTTTGCAAACGGCGCGTGGAACCTGACCATCGGCTCCAAGGACGCGCTGGTGTTTGAGATTGTAAACTAGACCAAAACGGGCATGTGAACCCGGTACCCCCCATTTACAACGCCCGCATGTTCGTAGCAACATGCGGGCGTTTGTCAAAGAGCCTCGCGAAAATTCCGGCCTACCATTCCTTTTTCCACTTCTCCCAGTGCCCGACGGTATCGCAGCCGATCGCCGTGTAAAACTCTCTCGAACCGCTATAGCTATACTTTGCGCCCAGCGGCACGGTCTTCTTCATCGATTCCATAAAGGCGATCGTGGCAAGCCCCATTCTGCGGTATTTGGGAACGGTGGCGAGCGGCTCCAAGTACGCGTAGCCGTTCTTTTCGTCGATCCACATCCCGGCGCAGCACGCATAGTCCCCATCCGGCGCTTGGATGGTCGTGCCAAGCTCCTTTCGGAAGCGCGGGCCGCTTTGCGCGTATAGATTTCCCTCCAGATGGGCGAGGGGGACCGGTTCCGGCACGGGGCCATGGTCGAAGCCCTGCCAAAAGCACGCGTTGATTTTCGCAAGATCGAGCTCCGCTTCGGCGGACACGATCGAAAAGCCGTCCGGAAGCGGTTTGTGTTCAAAGCCCTTCGCATAGTCGTACATCTTGACCGGTTCGGAGTAGATCATTTCATATCCGCTCTTCTTAAGAATCTCAATCAGGTCGGGCTCGTTCATGACAAAAACCGTCAGGCTCCGCTTTCCGCCTTCGCACTTTGACAATTCTTTTTCGGAATACGCAAGCATCTCTTCTTTTAGATGCTCATACCCCGGTTTGACCGCGAGAATGCATTCCCCTAAATCCATTTCATAAAACGCGGCGGCCACGATCGCCCCGCCTTCTTCCCAAATACCGAAGCGAGGGGTGGAAAGGAAGTTGAAATAGCTGTGCGTATGGGCATATTCGAATGCCTGCGGGGTTAAAAACCACTTGGGGTAAACATAGTGATCCCCAAGAAACTCCCATACGCGCTCAAAATCCGCGAGCAACCTGTATCTTGTGCGCATCACGCCCATGAGAATCGCCCTCCTTTATGTATGGTATAGTGACCGAACCCCAAAACAAGCATAAGATGAGCGAGAATATTTTGTGTGCCGCAAGGCGGAGGACGCAGGCGTGCTGGGCGGGCACGCCGAGGACGACAACACAGTGGCACGCAAAATAGGCCG
>JAVBNW010000058.1:0-36190 GCA_031551255.1 Eubacteriales bacterium
CTACGCTGACTGGAGCTCGACGCCGCCATGCGGGAAAAGATCCGCTCGCATGCGTTGGTTTTGGGGTTGGTTGACTATAAAGAGGCCGAAGCGCGACCGCCGCGCGCAGGCTCATTCCGAATGAGTTGCAAGCCCGACCGCAAATGATGCAGTCAGGTCGTGTGCTTGTGGGATAAAAAAACCGCCGCGCAGGTTTTCGGAACCTGCGCGGCGGCTGATGTAGCGAATGCTTATTAGTAGAGCCTACCTGCTTGTATCATCTCGCCCAAGCCATCGGAGAGTTTTTTTGCGTCACATAATAAACAATCAGCGTTACCGAATTTCCCTTGTGTAACCGCTCCAATAGCTATCATAGCATCTTCCGATTCAAAAGCCTTTAAGGAATCAAATGGGTGAGTATAACCGCGCATCGGCGTAGAATGAATTATTCCGTCATAATCAACTACGGATAGTGGCATATGTTCTTCCAGAAGGCGTCCGGGAACATCGTACCACTCTTCGACGCCATGTATAAATGTGTTTTCCATAAACTTAACGCCAATTAGCAATATCTGCCCTTTATGTTCATACAATCGGCGATAAACCGTTTCATATCCGCAAGGTGTGTCAGAAAGATGGTCGCCGCATAAAAATTCCGCCGCATTATATCCTATTCCACAGACAGAGTGTGTAGGATGCAGGCTACGACGAATCCCGTCTTTTTTACGAAACAACTCTGGTAATACCCCTACACAGCTTGGCGTGTTTTTCACATTCATTACAGGATGTTCAGCACTAACATAATCATAAGTAAAACTTGGCAACAGAAGAAGCCCTGCGCTCATATAATCAATAATACTGTCTATAACAGTTTCTCCACGACCTTCCGTTTCACCTATAGCTTTATAACTAGCATGAACTATAAGCGGCTTTGATTGTTCAACACCCAAACGACTTAAATCACGACTTAAACTTTCATATGTGTTCATATAATTTTATACCCCTGCATTATATAAATACTTTGCACCACGAACAAATTGTCAAATCAAATATAACATGGCAAGTCGCCTGAGCCAAACAAATAATTTAGTCCTACCGTGACACCGACACATTTGAAGGGCTTGCATGTCGCGAAGGCAAACCGCAGTTTGTCATCGCGGTGAACCACGCCGCCGTTACGGAGCGCCGCGGCGGCGTGGGTCGTGTGTCGGCAAAGTTACTATGCGTGCGGCTCCGTCAATGCGTTAGGGAAATTCCAAGGGCCTCAGGCCCTTGGGTTGCCGGAGGCCTTCGCCTCGCCCCCGTCGTTTACAGCTCCAGCGGTGCGAGACCTACCTTGCGACGCACCTTGGAAAGCGTGCGTCCGGCGATATGCCCGGCCCTTTGCGCGCCATCCTTCATCGCGGCCTCGAGGAAACTCTTGTCCGCGCGGATGCGCTGGTATTCCGCCTGCATGGGGGACAGAGCAGCGATTACCGCGTCGGCCACCGCATCTTTAAACGCGCCGTAGCCCTGTCCGGCAAAGCGCGCCTGCGCGGCGTCCAGCGCCTCTCCCGAGCACGCGCAGTAGATCGCCAGCAGGTTGGTTACGCCGGGCTTGTCGGGGGACGCGGCCACTTCGCTGCCAAGATCCGTCACTGCGCGGCGGAATTTGCGGCGGATCGCGTCGGGCGTATCCTGCAAAAGGATGCAGGAGTTGGAATCCCCGTCCTCGTCGGATTTGGACATCTTCTTGTCCGGCTCGGTCAGGCTCATGATGCGCGCGCCGGTCTTGGGAATGTAGACATCCGGCATGCGAAACACCTCGCCCCACAACGCGTTGCACCGGTGCGCGATATCCCGCGTGATTTCCACATGCTGCTTCTGATCGTCGCCCACCGGCACGAGGTCCGCCTGGTATAGCAGAATGTCCGCAGCCATCAGCACGGGGTACGTGAACAGCCCCGCGTTAATGTTGTCGGGGTTCTTTTGCGACTTATCCTTGAACTGCGTCATGCGCGAAAGCTCGCCGAAATAGGTGTAGCAGTTGAGAATCCACGCGAGCTCCGCGTGCGCGCTGACGTGACTCTGCATAAACAAAAGGTTTTTCTTGGGGTCGAGCCCGAACGCGATGTACAGCGCCAGCTGGTTGAGGCAGCGCTTGCGAAGCTCGGCCGGATCTTGCCTGACGGTGATCGCATGCAGGTCGACGACGCTGTAGAGGCAGTCGTATTCATCCTGCAAGGCCACCCAGTTGCGGATCGCGCCGATATAGTTGCCCAGCGTCAAATCCCCCGATGGTTTTATGCCGCTGAAGATCACGGGTTTGCGGTTTTGCTGCTGCATAATCATCCCTCCGCCATTGTGGTTTTCATAGCAAAAAGGCCGCCCCTATCGGGACGACCTGCCACCCAAATATGCCCATGCACGTCTATCAACGCGCAGCCCCGATAACGCAGGGCATGCGTCGCGTCCTACTTTTAACCTTTCGGCGCGCCCTCAGGGGCCCATCCTTCCGCACAACCTGCGCCGGGATCGCACCCTCCCCGGCTCTCTTGGGCGTACGCGCGGATATCTTTCCCCTTCAACGGTTGGGGAAAGTGTAGCACGGCGAAAAGAAGATGTCAACAGGCTGAGATTTATCGTGACCGAACCCCAAAACGAGCATAAGATGAGCGAGAATATTTATAGTCGCCCAACCCCAAAGGCAGAGCATGCGAGCGAACCTTTACCCGCATGGCGGCGTCGAGCTCCAGTCAGCGTAGCTGCCGGCTACGCCTCCTTCCGTCTCCTTGCCCTGCGAAAAAATCTCTCGCTCGTTTGCACCGCTTTTGAAGTTGGGCGACTATAGTGTGCCGCAAGGCGGAGCTTGCCGTTTGTACGGGTTCTCGCATCGCAAGGCTCGCGAATCACCTCGTACTCACGGGCCTTGCGCCTCGCTCTATGCGTGCACTGCACGCGCTCGGCTCCGGCCGCAGGCGTGCCGTGCGCGTTCCCCTTCGGCGGGGGGCCCGCGGAGGGGCGCATGCCCGCCCGCGAAGGCGCTTAGCGCCGTGCCGCTCAGATGTGTTCATTTTGGCGTTCGGTCACGATATGTGCAGCCGACTGAACTTTCGAAGGTACGAATATTGAGAAGAGACAAGTGGCGAACGGCTCTTTTGAGCGAAGTTTGGAGGGCCGGAGCCCTCCAAGTGAAATCATCCACCAGCGACGCGTACGGTGAGGAGCCATAATAATTGACTCGTACCAGGCAATTTTCATTTCTTTGCGTTTTCACCGACCATTCGCCACATTTCCCTCGTCGCACTGTTCTCGCCGTGTTTCTTCGGCGAGGGGTTCACGGGGGTAGTGTACCCCCATGCCGTTTCATGCGTCGGCCGCAGCATCGAGCGGAATATAGTAGTCCAGGATGATGTCGCCGTTCTCGTCCGGCTCGGTAAAGCGCGGGCAGTTGTAGAGCTCCATGCACCACTTTATGCCATCGCACGCACGGCCCTTTTCCCGCAGCGCGCGCTCCGTGCTCTCGTGCGCAACCGCGCATACCTCCGGAACAGATTTTCCGCGAATCCAACCGATGGCCACATCCGTTGCCGGAATCGTCTTGCCATAATATCCGTCGGGGACTTTTGCGCCCGCCTTCATCAGCATGCCGACGATATAAGAAAAGTTGCCGTCGCCCCGTTCCCAATCGATCATCACGCCGACATAGGAGGCGTCGTATACGAAATCTGCCTGCGCCTCCAACGGATCAAAGGCATTTTCGGCAAAGCATCGATCCCAAAAGGCGGGCAAGGGGTTTGTGCCCTGCATTTGCTCGTGCATGTTATGCCGAATTTCCTTGCCGATCAGTAAAACTTCGGGCAGTTTGGCGATTTCAAAGCGGATCAATTCGGGCATATTCATCGTTCCTTTCCAACAATCATTCCGGGCGTTTCCTATGCCGCGCCGTCGTCGCGCGTGGCGATCACGTCGACGCCGGTGCCCGCGACATCTTTGATCAGCACCTGGCCGATGGCTACCGGCGAGATCGCGTGCGCGCCCTTGATGGCCGCAAGCACCGCCTCCACCTTGGCCTTGGGCACGGGGGAGGCGGTTTTGCATGGGATCAGCGGCCTTTTGCCTCCCGATACCGCCACCGACGAGGTGACCATCCGCTCAGGGGTGGTGTATTCGTTGATGCCGTAGGTTTTGCCCCGGGCGCACGCGTTGCCCGATACCACGACTTCGCCGTCCTTCTCTTCTACCATGAGTGAGCACCCCACTGGGCAGCTGATGCAGATGAATTTCTGCTTCATTGCGCGCCTCCTTCCACCGATATCGTCACATCGCCCGTCACCTTGCCAAGGTCGAGCGAGATTTTTTCCATTTCACCGGGTGTCATGATGTTCTTGCGGCGGCTCAGCAGCACGGTATCCCCGCACGAAACCGTCAGGCGTGCGGGCTTATAGGCGGCATCGACGCGGAAGTAGACATCCACCTTGCCCTCGCCCGCCCTCACACGATGGGGAACCGTGTAGCGCACGCCTGTGCCGCATGCAACGGGGTGTTCCGCACCCGACGCAGCGGCAAGCCTCAACGCGTGTTCCGCGGCGGCCTTTCCGGCGATGGCCGCCTCTTCGCTTACATTATCGACCAGGTCGTGCACGTGCAGCACGTTGCCGCACGCAAACACGCCGGGAACCGAGGTTTCGCGGTTTTGCCCAACCACGGCGCCGGAGGTGACGGCGCTAAGTTCGATGCCCGCATCTTGGCTCAATTCGTTTTCCGGGATGAGCCCTACCGATAAAAGCAATGTGTCGCACGCGACGAAGCGCTCGGTATCCTTTAGCGGGCGGCGGTTTTCATCCACCTGCGCGATGGTCACGCCCTCCACGCGCTCGTTGCCGTGCACTTTTACGACGGTGGTATTAAACAGCAACGGAATGTCGTTGTCGGAAAGGCATTGCACAATGTTGCGGTTCAGCCCGCTCGAGTAGGGCATCAACTCACACACCATTTCCACTTTCGCACCTTCCCAAGCCATACGCCTGGCCATGATCATGCCGATGTCGCCCGAACCCAGCACGACCACGCGCTTGCCGGGCATGTAACCTTCGATATTGCACAGCCTCTGCGCGCAGCCCGCGGTATACACGCCCGCAGGGCGCGTTCCGGGGATGCTCAGCGCGCCCCTCGTGCGCTCGCGGCAGCCCATTGCAAGCACGACGGCCTTTGCCTGAATGTCTACAAGGCCCTTTTCGGCCGACACGCCATGGATGGATAAATCCCGGCCGAGCCCGAGCACGAAGGTTTCGGCCAGCACTTCGATATCCGATTGCCGAACGCGCTCGATGAAGCGGTGGGCATATTCCGGCCCCGTGAGCTCTTCGCCGAAATAGTGCAGCCCAAAGCCGTTGTGGATGCACTGGTTGAGAATGCCGCCAAGCTCGGCGTCCCTTTCTAGTATCAGCGCGCTCGCGCCTGCTTCGCGCGCCGCCAGCGCCGCGGCAAGGCCCGCGGGGCCTCCGCCGATGATCGCGACGTCGATTGACTGCGTCATGTCCTCGCCTCCTCGCGAAGCGTTCCCACAAGCAGGCGGGAATCGCCGCCGAATTTTGTGATTTCCTCCATGGGCTTATGTAGCTCGCGCGCCAGAATGGCCATGACTTTCGGCGAACAAAAGCCCCCCTGGCAGCGCCCCATGCCCGCGCGCGTGCGGCGCTTTACGCCATCGAGCGTAGTTGCTCCGGGAGAAAGGCGTATAGCCTCAACGATTTCGGCCTCGGTCACCGTTTCGCAGCGGCAGATGATATGTTTATGAAGCGAGTTTTCCTCGATCGCCGCCGCGCGCTCCTCGCTATCCATCGTGCGAAAAGCCTTGTGTATCGGCAACTTGCGAATCCAACTGGCCTTTTCGCGCAGTGGCAAGCCGGCCTTTTCAAGGCTTTGGGCGATGAACTGCGCGATGGCCGGCGCGCTGGTAAGCCCGGGGGAGCAGATGCCCGCGGCGTGAAGGAGCCTAGGCTCGGCCTCGCTCGGGCCTAGGATGAAATCTCCGGTGGAGGCTACCGCGCGAAGGCCCGCGAAGGATGTGATGACCTTGTTCAGAGGAAAATCCGGCATCGTGCGGCGCGATAAGCGCCTAAGCTCGCCAAGGCCTTCCTCGGTGACGCAGGTATCTTCCTTATCGGTTTGATCGGCGGCCGTCGGCCCGGCAAACGTGTTGCCGTCCACCGTAGGGGAAACCAGCACGCCCTTGCCCATGGGCCCGGGCGTTTGGAACAGCACGCGCTGAACGTTCGCGCCCGACGCGCGGTCCAGCAGCATATACTCGCCCTTGCGCGGGCGTATCGTAAAACTTGTATCCCCGGCCATCGCGGCGATTTCATCAGCGTAGACACCGGCGGCGTTGATGACGAATTTAGCGTCGATCCACTCGCCGCGCGCGTTGCGCACGGTAAGAAAACCGTCTTGGCGCTCGATGGCCGTCGCCTTCCAATCAAAAAGAAATGTCGCGCCGTTGAGCGCGGCGGCGCGCGCGCAGGCCTGCGTCAGCTCGTAGGGGCAGGTAATTCCGCCCGTAGCCGCATACAAAGAGCCTACGATTTCGCCGCTCAGGCCCGGCTGCATCGCGTGGGTTTCCTGCGCCGACAGCACGCGCATGCCGGGTACGCCGTTTGCGATGCCGTCGTCGTACAGCTTTTTAACGGTCTTCATTTCATCCTGAGAAAATGCCAGTACGAGCGAGCCGCACCGCCCAAGCGGCACGCTAAGGTCCTCGCACCAGGAAGTAAACAGGCGGTTGCCCTCTACGTTCATCTTAGCCATAAAACTGCCGGGCTTGCAGTCGTAACCCGCGTGGACGATCGCGCTATTGGCGCGTGAAGCGCCCATCGCCACATCGGCGGTCGAGTCGGCGATCGCTACGGATACTTGATAGCGCGTCAACCACCGCGCGATGGCGCAGCCGGTTACTCCCGCGCCGAGGATCAACACGTCCAACATGTAATTTCCCCCTGCTGTATCTGGATAGCGCGCATGATGTGTGAAGATAAAAACATCTCGACAATGATATATCCCAAGCGCACCCATTGTATTGCGCGCGAGCGGGACTGTCAACACGCGCGAGCGGCGAACCCGCGTACCCACCACATAACTTGACGTTGTTTTGTGCGGATGGTTTAGGTATGCCGTCGTCGTGTTTTCTTGCGTATAACCTAAAAGCAAAGCGTCGTTTTACTTCCGGGACTATATGCAGCAAAAAGAAGAAAAAGAGATGGCATCGAATCGTAAAAATTGTTAACCATTACAAAAACTATCAAGAGGATAGCCGGGCGACGAGTTCAAGGTCGAACAGCATTGAATTTCACTATGCAAAAAAGCTGCTTGGCGAGTATATTTCGTTGGAATCCGGCGTCATGGAACTGGGCTGCGGAACGGGTTGCTACGCCATGCATTTTGCCGATCAGAGCGCCCGACAACATTGCGGTTTTTCATGAGAAGATTATGAAAGCGGCGAAAGAAAGTGTCCGTGCAATCGTCGCAGATGCATCGGCCCTCCATGAATTTTCCGATGAAAGCTTTGATGTTGCGCTGTGCTTGGGGGCGATGTATTACTTGCCCAGAGAAGAGAGGATGCGCGCTTTTAGCGAATGCTATAGAATCGCCGAGGCCGGCGCTATACTGGCATTTGCCTACATTAACGGCAATGGAGCTTATGGCGGCTGATGCATACATGACGAATGGCGGAACGTATACCCTAATGCGCAGGCCAATTTCACGCTTCGCCAGAAGGAATGGAATGCGACGCAAAGGGAAACAACCTTAAGACTATCAAAAACTGCGGCATTGATTTCTTCTTCGCTCAAGGCGCGATCGATACGATGAGCAATTCGCCCTATATATGGAAATTTCAGATAAAATGAGCGATAGCCCGTCCTATACGGGGCTATCGGATCATGCGCTTTTGATCTGCAAAAATAGCATGGCAGTACAAGGCATGACCTGAACGAAATTGCCTTCGCTATACGCAAAGCTTTGCGTTGCCTATGGCATAGGCCAATATTTGGCGTAAACGGCCAAGCAATTGACAATGACCGCATATATGTACTATCATGAAACTGCAATTTTACAACAATTTCATTCGTCGGGCGTTGATTTGTGCGCCCGTTTTGCCGGAGGCTTCATGGCAGGCACTTCATCGCGGGAAGCTTTTTTCCGAAAACTCGTTCGAACCGGGGCCGTCGTAGCGCTGATCCTTATGATCTGCGTAACGTTCGTGATCTTTTTTTTCGACGCGTGGGGATACACTGCGCTTGAAACCGGCTTTCGCGCAACGGACGGCTCGGTAGATCTGCGCGGGTATAATTTGGAGAGCGGTCGCCCGGTGAAATTGCGTGGGGAGTGGACCCTTATGGAGGGTTTTTATTACGGAAACGATGGCGATAAGCTTTCGCGCGATAGGCGGGGCGTCGCGCTGCCCGTGATGGATATCGACGAGGCGGTGTACGGCGGCACCTACCGCCTGCTCGTGCGTACGGGCGCGAGGGAACTGCCGTATATGGCGCTGTACATTCCCTGCAACGCCGAAGATTTCCAGGTGTATCTTGATGGCGTGCACGTCTCCGCCAACAACGCAAGCGCGCTAGGCGGCGGCTTTGTGTTTTCCAAGTTTTTGTATTATATCAATTTTGACGCGTCCATGGCGGATCACGAAATTCTGGTCGTAACGGGCAAAGACCCTGGCGAATCGCTGTTCTTTCGCGAGACGGTTCTCCTGGGCAGCCGCATCCGCATTACCGAGCACGTCGTATGGGTATGGGGGAGCTCGTTTTTCATTACCGGCCTTCTCGTTGCGATGGTGATCAACTCGCTGGTATTTATGGTACTGCGCCCGGAACACAAGATGATCACCCGCGTCACCATTTTCGACAACCTGCTGACGCTGCGCGTCCTGCTTGCGACGACGGAGCTGTTTTATCTGTTTTATACGATTACCGGGGCGGACGCCGTATCTGCGCGAACGATGCTCAATGCGCAGTACGTCGTGCTGGCGCTCGCAGGCATCGCGGGGTGCTTCCTTTCGGAGCACCTATTCAACTCCGGCAAAATGAGCCGTTTTACCAAAGCCGTATGCCTGGCGTTTCTTGTGTGCATCCTCATGTTTCTTGTACCCATACCCGGGCTTAACGCGTTTGTCAAAGGGATTCCGATGTTCGCCGCTTATGCGGGGAGCATGGCAATTACGGGTTGGCACGCGGTTAAGACGCTTCGCCGCGCCCCGAGCACATACAATATCGTTCAGGTGGTCAAAACCATATACATCGGCTCCGTCGTCTGCTTTGATCTATTGGTTCTCAACGGCTTGAGCTTTAACTTTCGCTACCTCATTTACCTATACATTGCATTCTTACTCGCGCACGTCGTGATGCGGTTGCTCGACAACAACAACTCGTATCGCATGGCGGAAGCGCTCAACCAAAACCTTGAAAGGCTTGTTCAAGAGCGAACGGCGCAGCTTACCCTAGCCAATCGCCGCCTGAGCGAAATCAGCATACGCGATGCGCTTACCGGCGCTTACAATCGTCTCTATTTTGAACATTATATGGAAGAATTGCTCGCGAAAGACGCTACGCATCGCGGCCTTTTGCATATGGCGATTTTTGATTTGGATCATTTTAAAACCATCAACGACACGTACGGTCACGACGCGGGCGACGAGGTGCTGATCCGCATGGTGCAAATCGTGAAAGAGAATCTAGCGCACGGCATGACGCTTGCGCGCGTCGGCGGCGAAGAGTTTGCCATCGTCATGCAAGGAATACCCTCCGTGCAGGCGCTTGCGGGCATCGAGCGCATCCGCGAGGCAGTCGCGGATGAAAAACGCAAGATATGGACGAGCGCCAGCTTCGGCATATCGCAGTACAGAAGTGGACAGAATGCAAAGAGCCTTTTCCGCGAGGCGGATCAGTGTCTGTATGCAGCGAAAAATGCGGGTAGAAATTGCGTTCGCGCGGATTTTTATGCTGCCATGCCCGACGAAAGGACAGAAAAACGCTAAATTGCTTGCAAATCCCTTCAGCGGGTTGTATTTTGCTGCGCGCGGTGGTATACTGTCAGGCGGATATCAAAGACTCCAACGCGTGTCATGGAGTGGGTGCGAATCCCACTCTTTCCTTTTATGCATCGCAAGATTTGGGAGGGGATTGGTTGCCCAAAACCGGCGTAGTGCCGGCGGCGAGGGAAGCGGCGTCGCGCCTTGCCCGCGAAATGGGATACGAGTTTATCGATGCCGAGCTAAGCAGAGAGCACGGATCGGTTTTTTTGCGCATTTTCATTGAACATGAAAAAGGGCTTGATCTTACCCTGTGCGAAGCCTTTCACAGGCGCCTTAATTCTCTCGTGGAGCATCTTTCTTACGACTATTTAGAGGTTTCCTCGCCGGGGATCGACCGGCCCATGAAGACCGAGCGCGATTTTGCGCGGGGGATCGGCAAGCGCGTCATCGTAAAGCTCTACCAGGCGGCGGACGGCGCCAAAGAATATACGGGCGTTCTTCGCGGGTTTGCGGATGGCGAAATCGTACTCAGTACCCCCGGCGGCGAGCGGCGCTTCTTGCGAAAGGATTGCGCACAGGTAAAGCCCTTGCTTGCCGGAGACGAAACATTAGAGGAGGAGCAGCCGTGAATGCTGAATTTATAGGCGCGATCAACGCGATTACCAAGGAGCGCGGCATCAAGAAAGAAATATTGTTTGATGCCATCGAGCAGGCGCTGATTTCGGCGTTTAAGCGGGATTATTCCTCCGCTCAGAACGTCAAGGTGTCTATCGACCGCGAAACAGGCGATTTACAGGTGTTTGTGCTCAAGACCGTCGCCGATACGGTCGCAGATCCGGCGACGGAGATTTCCGTGGAAGAAGCGCGGCAGGTCAGGTCGTTTTACGAGCCGGGCGACATTCTCGAAATCGAAATCACGCCCGAATCTTTCGGTCGCATCGCGGCCACCACCGCAAGACAGGTCGTGGTTCAGCGCATCAGGGAGGCGGAGCGCGGCGTCATTTACGACGAGTACATCGAAAAGGAAAACGAAATCCTCACGGCGATCGTGCACCTTGTCGAAGGAAAAAACGTCTTTCTCGAATTGGGGCGCACCGAGGGCATCATGGAAAGCTCGCAGCAGATGCCCGGCGAGGAGTACAAGCCCGGCGATCGCCTCAAGGTTTATATTCTGGAAGTTTCGCGAACGAATCGCGAAACGCAGGTGCTCGCGTCCCGTACGCATCCCGGGCTGGTAAAGCGCCTGTTTGAAATGGAAGTTCCGGAAATTCAAAACGGCGTGGTGCAGATTAAATCCATCGCCAGGGAAGCGGGTTCCCGCACAAAAATGGCCGTGTATTCTACCGACCAGCGCATCGATCCGGTCGGCTCGTGCGTCGGCCCGCGCGGCATTCGCGTCGAAAACGTGGTGCAGGAGCTCAAAGGGGAGAAGATCGACATCATCGAATGGTCCAGCGATCCGGTTACTTTTATCGGCAATGCACTTTCCCCGGCCAAGGTGATCGGGGTGTTCATAAACGAGCGCGAGAAGGCGGCCAAGGTCATCGTGCAGGATAGCCAGCTTTCCCTGGCCATCGGCAAGGAAGGGCAAAATGCCCGCTTGGCGGCCAAGCTTACCGGGTGGAAGATCGACATCAAGTCGCAGAGCCAGATCGAGGAGACCTTGGGGGTATAGCGGTTGAAGCAGCGTAAGGTTCCCCAGAGGATGTGCACGGGCTGCCGCGAAATGAAGCCTAAGAAGGATCTTTTGCGTGTGGTAAGGCCGGCGGACGAGGGCGTGGTGTACGTGGATCGCTCGGGTAAGGCCGCGGGGCGCGGCGCGTATATTTGCCCGGATGTAGCCTGCCTTAAGAAGGCGCAAAAGGCTAAAACGCTGGAACGCGCGCTGGAAAAGGGCATCGAACCGGCGGTTTACGAACAGTTGGAGAGGGAGATTGCCAGGCGTGATCTCTGAGATAATGGGGCTCATCGGCCTTGCGCAGAAGGCAGGGCGCTTGGTATCCGGCGCGGAGCTTTGCGAAAAGGCCGTGCGCACAGGCGCGGCAAAGCTTTTGCTGCTGGATGAGGATACAAAGGAAAATACCACAGCTAAGATCGCTAGGGCCTGCGCGGCGGCGGGCACTCCGCTCTACCGCGTGCCCAAGCTTGGGCGGGCGATCGGCAAAGGGGGCAGAATGACATGCGCCGTTATGGATCAAGGCTTCGCCGATGCGATACAGAAAAAACTTTTGGCAATACAAACGGTAAATAACCCGGGGGTGTAGTGAAGGAATGACAAAAAGCAAGGTGCAGGAAGTTGCCCGAGAGGTGGGCGAAAGTGCGAACGCGCTGCTGGGTGGCGTCGGTCGCGCCCGCCAGGGCGCGCAGCAGTATGTCGGCTCTCTGATCGATATTGAGCAGAGGCTATTGGCCGAGGCAGCGCGCCGCGAAGAAGAGGCACGCCTAGCACGCGAAGAGGAACAGCGTACGCGCGAAATCGATGAAATCCGGGCCGAAGAAGAGGCGCAGGAAGCCGCCATTCGGGCTGCGATACTGGCTGCGCGCGAGCAGGATAGGCAAGGCGCCGCACGCGGCGCGGGCGCAGTCCCGCAGGCCGCCGCACCGGTGCAAACGCCTGCCCAGGAGCCGGAGGAACCGGTAAAAGCTCCGGCCCCCGAAGCGGCACAAGCGCCTGGAGCGGCTTCTTTGGCGCAACCCGAGCGGCAGATGGAGGCTCCGGAACCAAGGCCCGCGCCCGCTCCGGCTCCCCGGCCGCCCTTGGATGGCCAGGCAAGGCCCGCTCCGCGCGCGCCGCTGCCGCCGCGTCCCGGCCCGAGGCCATTTATCCCGCATCCGGACGATCCGAATGCGGCAGTCAACCGTGCAAAGTTTGCTGCGCAAGGCGGGGTTCCGGCACAAAACCGCCCGCCCATGCAGCAGCAGGGTCAAGCTCCGCGTCCCGGCTTTGGCGGGCAGGGGCCCCGGCCGGGTTTTGGCGGCCAAGGGCCGCGCCCCGGCTTTGGCGGACAGAGCCCGCGTCCCGGCTTTGGCGGGCAAGCCCCGCGTCCTGCGGGCGCACCTGGCGCGCCGGCGCGTCCCGGTGGCTTTGGCGGAGGCGGCGCAGGTCGCCCGGGCTTTGGCAACCGCAACAAGGGCCCGGAACTTACGCCCACACAGGAAAAGGAAAAGGTTTCGAATTACGATCCGAACCGCTCGACGTATCAGCGGGTGTTTGATCCCGAGAACAAGGCGATCAAATCCCGTCGCGATATCATGAAGGAAAACATCGCCAAGAGCGGCGGGCTGGACGACGAGCATTTCAAGGGCAAAAAACGCCGCGGCAAGCAGATGATGCGGCCGAAGATCGAGCCGATCAAGATCGAAAAGGCGTTTATGACGGCCGACACCATCACGGTAAAGGATCTTACCGAAAGGCTGGGCAAGCCCGCGGGGGAGATCATCAAAAAGCTTTTACTGCTGGGCATCATGGCCACGATCAACCAGGAACTCGACTACGACACCGCGCTGCTCGTCGCGCAGGAATTCGGCATTGAGCTGGTTCTCAAGCTTGAGAAAACCGCAGAGGACGCGCTTGAAGAAGAGCAGCTCGATGAAAACCCGGAAGATCAGCTGAGGCGTCCGCCGGTCGTCGCCGTGATGGGGCACGTCGACCACGGAAAGACGTCGCTTCTGGATGCGATCCGCGCCACATCCGTTACGGCGCAAGAAGCGGGCGGCATCACGCAGCACATCGGCGCTTATACCGTTATGGTAGACGGAAGGCAGATCACGTTCCTGGATACGCCAGGCCACGAGGCGTTCACATCGATGCGCATGCGCGGCGGGCAGGCTGCCGATATCGTCATCCTCGTCGTCGCCGCGGACGACGGCATCATGCCGCAAACGGTCGAGGCGATCAGTCACGCTAAGGCGGCGGATGTGGCGATCGTCGTTGCGATTAACAAAATGGATAAGCCCGACGCCAACCCCGACCGCATCAAGCAAGAACTCACCGAATACGGCCTTGTGGCCGAGGAGTGGGGCGGCGATACCACCATCGTGCCGGTTTCCGCCCTTGCGAAGGACGGCATCGACCACCTGCTGGAAATGGTATTGCTCACCGCCGACATGAGGGAGCTGACTGCCAACCCCAACCGCCAGGCGCGCGGAGTCATCATCGAAGCGCAGCTGGATAAGGGCCGCGGCCCGGTTGCAACCGTGCTGGTACAAAACGGCACGCTCAGAGTCGGCGATACGATCGTGGCGGGAACCGCTTACGGACGTGTGCGCGCGATGGTCAACGACAAGGGGCAGCGGGTCACCGAGGCCGGTCCGTCTACGCCGGTGGAAGTTATCGGCTTTAGCGACGTGCCCGACGCGGGCGAAACCATGAATGCCGCGCAGGACGACAAGCTCTCGCGCCTCGTCGCCGAGGAGCGCCGCGATAAGCTGAAGGTGCAGCAACTCAAGACGATGTCCAAGGCATCGCTTGATGACTTGTTCTCCAGGATGCAGTCGGGCGAGGTCAAGGACCTCAACCTCGTCATCAAGGCGGACGTGCAGGGTTCCGTGGAAGCGGTGCGCCAGGCGATGGAGAAGCTCTCCAACGAAGAGGTCCGCGTGCGTTGCGTACACGGCGGCGTCGGCGCGATCACCGCAAGCGACGTCATGCTCGCGTCGGTCGCCAACGCCATCATCATCGGATTTAACGTGCGCCCCGACAACCAGGCCCGCGAATCGGCCGAAAAAGAAAAGGTCGACATCCGCCTCTACCGCGTGATCTACCACGCCACCGAGGAAATCGAAGCCGCCATGAAGGGCATGCTCAAGCCGCAGTTTAAGGAAACGGTGCTGGGCGCCGCCCAGGTTAGGCAGGCGTTTAGGGTGACGGGGGTTGGCACGATCGCCGGCTCGTACGTAACTTCCGGCGACATCCGCCGCAATGCGCAGGCCCGCCTAATCAGGGATGGCGTCGTGGTGTACGAAAGCAAGATCGAATCGCTCAAGCGCTTCAAAGACGATGCGCGCGAGGTGCACCAGGGCTACGAGTGCGGTATCGGGCTGGAGAACTACAACGACATTAAAGAAGGCGACGTAATCGAGTGCTTCCTGATAGAGGAGATCGCGCGCTGAAGCGTAGATCGTTTCGATAAGCGCTAACGGGGGGGGCCGGGCGGGGAAACCTGCTCGGCCCTTTGCTGCGCTTTTTTTTCGGCTGTGGTATGATCTATGTGCATTTGTAATGAACGCAAGGCCGAAAAAAGATATGGGGCGGGAGGAAAGCGCGATGTTCAACGGCGGAAGGTTTGGCGATATGCGGGATTGGTTTTTCAAGAAAAGGTTTGGCCTGTTTGTGCACTGGGGGTTGTACGCCATCCCCGCCTGGCAGGAGCAGGTGCTGTGGCGCGGTAGAATGCCTCGCAAGGAGTACGAGCCGTTGATCCACAAATTCAACCCTACGCGGTTTGACCCCGATGCGTGGATCGACATCATGCAGGATGCGGGCATGGAATACCTATGCTTTACAACCAAGCACCACGACGGCTTTTGCATGTGGGACACGAAGCATACCGACTACAACATCATGCATACCCCCTACGGCAAGGATATCCTCGCCATGTTGGCGAAGGCGTGCGAAAGGCGCGGCATCGTGTTTGGAACGTATTATTCGATTCCGGACTGGCACCACCCCAACTACCCTAACCAGGGCAGGCACCACGAGATGTTCGGGCCCCGCGCCACGGATGAGCCCGACGTCGTCAAGTATGCGTCCTTCATGGAGAATCAGGCGCGCGAGCTGTGTACGCGCTACGGCAAGCTGGGGCAATTCTTCTGGGATGTCAACGTGATCGATTACAATAACACCGCCTTCAACGACGAGCTGCGCGCGCTGCAGCCCTGCATGCTCATCAACAACCGCGGCCCGGAAAACTGGGATTTTCAAACCCCGGAGCGCGAGGTGCCCAAAGGCATGGAGTTTTCGCGGCTTACCGAGGCGGTGCAGTCTCTGGGGCGCGAAAGCTGGGGCTTTAGGGCCGACGAGGATTATTACAGCGATAAGCACCTGATGCAGAGCATCGACAAGGTGATGGCAATGGGGGGCAATTACCTGCTCAACGTAGGACCCAAGGCGGACGGAACGATTGACGAGAGGGACGCCGAGCAACTCCGGCGCATAGGCGCGTGGTACGCGAAGGTGAAAGAGGCGTTTGACGACGCCGTTCCGGCGACGACGATGATTACGCAAGTGACCGAAACCATGCGCGACGAAGTGCTTTTGACCCGGCGGGGCAACGCGATTTACGTACACGCGTACAAAGACCTTCAGGCGAACGCGATCATACTTAAGCCGTTTGACATATTGCCCAGGCGCGCGACGCTGCTCAACGACGGGCGATCCGTGGAATGCACCCTGGATATGCCGCCCTCGCTGCACCGCGACGGTCGAGCCTATTTGCGGCTGCGCAACCTACCCGTTAACCAAATGGCCGGCGAGATTATGGTGGTTAAGCTTGAATTCGACGACGCGCTTTGCGATTAGCCTTCAATACCTCTGGTCCGACACGAACGATTCGAATGAAAAGTGTAAAAAAACTAGTATTTGCGCAAGGTACCACGCACATTTGGGGATTTACATTGATGAACTATGGGTGGGGTGGTATACTGCTTTTAGTTGTCCATATGCCACATACAAAGGAGATAGGGAGAGGAGGATCCTATGGAATTTGAGAAAAAGGCCCTTGTAACCGGCGGATCGTCGGGCATTGGCCAAGGAATCGCCATTGTGCTGGCCGAGCAAGGCTACGATGTGGCGATCACCTACAGCCAGCGCCCCGAGGGCGCGCAGATGACCTGCGAAGAAATTCGCAAGCTTGGCCGCAAGGCGTTTATGTATCAACAGGAGATGTCCGAGCCGGATGCTGCGGATAAAGTCGTCGCAGCCGCGGTGAAGGATCTTGGGTATCTGACGCTGATGGTCAACAACGCCGGCCGCACCATTCACCACAGCGTGCTGACGATCACCGCCGAGCAGATGCAGTACCTGTACGGCCTGAACTTCCGCTCGTATATCTTAGGCGCGGGCGCGGCGGCCAGGAACATGGTGAAAAACGGCATCAAGGGCTCGATCATCTTCATCACCTCCACAAGGGGCGAGAGGGCCTATGCCGAAGACCTGCTCTACGGCGGCCTGAAGGCGGGCATCAACCGCGCTTGCCAATCCATGGCCCTGGATCTTGCGCCCTATGGCATCCGCGTCAACTGCGTGGCCCCCGGCGCGACCATCACCAAGCCGGAAAGGCCGATTACCGGCCATCCGCTGGCCGATTCAATTCCGCTGGGCCGCATGGGCACGCCGCGCGATGACGGCGAGCTGGTGGCCTTTTTGGCGTCCGACAAGGCGAGCTACATCACAGGCGTCACCATCCGCGTGGACGGCGGCCTAGTGCTGCCCGGCATGATCGAATACACCAAGCACGAGGGCCTCGTGCACGGCCAGACCAACCCCGATTGGTTCGAGCGCGTTAAGGCGGAACTTATACAATTTGAGGAGGAACATCCGGAATGAGCGTAAAGATTACCGCGGTCAAGGCCATCGCAACCGCACCGCAGCGCGGCTGCAACCTCGTCGTCGTCAAGATCGAAACGAACCAGCCCGGCTTGTACGGCTTGGGCTGCGCGACGTTCACCCAGCGCTGGACGCCCGTCGTCACCGCGATCGAGGATTACATGGAGCAGTTGCTCATCGGCCGCGACCCGACCATGGTGGAGGACAACTGGAACGTGATGATGAACTCCTCCTACTGGCGCAACGGGCCGGTGCTCAACAACGCGATCTCCGGCTGCGACATGGCCATGTGGGATATCCTTGGCAAGGAAGCGAACATGCCGGTCTACAAGCTGTGGGGCGGCAAGGTGCGTACCGCGGCGCCGGTGTACCGCCACGCCGACGGCGAGACGGTGGAGCAGGTTGCCGAAAACGTGCAGAAGTTCCTGGATCAGGGCTATCAGTACATCCGCTGCCAGATGGGCGGATACGGCGGCAAGCTGCATTACCTCAACACGCCGGAAGGCTCTCCTGACGGCAACTACTTCGACGCGCTTGCGTACATGCGCTCCGTACCCAAGATTTTCGAGCACGTGCGCAAGGTGATCGGCGAGGATGTCGAGCTTCTGCACGACGTGCACGAGCGCCTCACCCCGATCGACGCGGTGCGCCTGGCCAAGTGGCTCGAGCCCTACCGCCTGTTCTTCCTGGAGGACGCGCTTTCCCCCGAGCAGGGCTATTGGTTTGAAAAGATGCGCGACGCGGCGGCAATTCCGATCGCGATGGGTGAATTATACAACAACCCGCTCGAGTACCTGCCGATGATCCAAAACCGCTGGATCGACTTCGTCCGCTGCCACATCAGCCAAATCGGCGGCGCTACCCCCGCGCGCAAGCTGGCCGCGGTGTGCGAGCCGTTTGGCGTACGTACCGCGTGGCACGGCCCGGGCGACGTATCCCCGATTGGCCATGTAGCGAACCTGCACCTTGATCTTACCACGCCCAACTTCGGCATCCAGGAGTGGTGCGGTTTCGAGCAGAACCCGAACATCCAGGAGGTGTTTACCGGCCTTCCGTGGATCAAGGACGGCCACGCCTTTGTCAACGACAAGCCCGGCTGGGGCATGGATATGGATTTTGAAAAGGCCAAGAAGTTCCCCTGCACCACCGAGCAGGGCCGCTGGCTGCTCGCGAGGCTGCCCGACGGCACGTCGGTCAAGGCGTAATTCTGAAAACGGCATGGGGCGTTCGAGAAATCGGGCGCTCCTTGCACGTAACTTCGGTTGTCTTTTGGAAAATTCGCCCCGATTGACTTGACAAGCGTCTCTCTTGACGGTATGATATCTCGCGTATCCTATATGCGCCTAAGACAGCGGGTATCCGAAAGGATGTAAGGCTTGCACGCCCGCCGAGGACATGGGGAAGCGACGAGCATGCTCTGTTATGCACATTCGCCCTCGTGCCTGTTGGCGCGAGGGCTTTATCTTTTTTCAAAGCGAGGTGAAACAACGCATGAACAAAAATCAGGAAGCCAAGGTGGCCATCGTAGACGGCATCAAGGCGCAGTTTACAGCGGCGCAATCCGTCGTGTTGATCGACTACCGCGGGCTGACGGTGGAAGAAGATACCGAGTTCCGCAAGCAGTTCCGCGCCGCGGGGGTAGAGTACAAGGTGCTGAAAAACACCATGATCACCCGCGCCGTGGAAGGCCTCAGCTTGGACGGCATCGAGGCACACCTCAAGGGCCCTACGGCCGTGGCTTTCGGCATGACCGACGCGGTCGCGCCCGCCAAGATCGTCACCGAGTACATCAAGAAAACCAAGAAGATGACGGTCAAGTGCGGCGTGGTCGACGGCAAGCTCATCAACGAGGCGGGCGTACAGGCCCTGGCCGATCTGCCGCCGCGCGAGGTGCTTCTTGCCAAGATGCTCGGCAGCATGAACGCGCCAATCACCGGCCTGGTCACCGTACTTGGGGCGACGGTTCGCTCGCTGCTCTACGCGATCAACGCGGTGAAGGAGCAAAAGGAAAACGCGGCATAACCGCCGCCTACAACACGCACACAACGAAAGTAAATGGAGGGAATACCTATGACTCAGGCTGAAATGATTACCGCGATCGAGACCATGACCGTTCTCGAGCTCGCCGAGCTCGTCAAGGCCCTTGAAGAGAAGTTCGGCGTGTCCGCCGCCGCCCCCGTCGCCGCCGCCGCGGCTCCCGCCGCCGGCGCTGCCGCTGCCGCCCCCGCCGAAGAGAAGACCGAGTTTGACGTCGTGCTGACCAACGCCGGCGCCGAGAAGATCAAGGTCATCAAAGTCGTGCGCGAAGTCATCTCCGGCCTTGGCCTCAAGGAAGCCAAGGATCTGGTGGACGGCGCCCCCAAGACCATCAAGGAAGGCGTCAACAAGGAAGAGGCCGAGAAGATCAAGGCCCAGTTCACCGAAGTGGGCGCGACGATCGAGATCAAGTAAGATCAATAGTAAAAAAAGTCCCGGAGGCGTTTGCCTTCGGGACTTTTGCGTTTTCATTCGGTCTTTATATTGTCCACCCATCTGCGTTCTGTTTCTTGTAACTGTCGCGCTTTTCCACCGCTCAGAGAAATGAGAATGCACTCCTCGCACATGCCCAGCGAATTGATCGCGATGCTTCGCAGGACGCATCCATCGTTCTTGTTATAGATGCAATAGGCCAGCTCACACTTCATTCCCATCATCTTCGAAACAATTGGCTCACCATATATTCACCAATATACCGCTATTTTGGTTTTGGTGCAATATCGGCACTAAAATAAGGAAAAAACAACGTCAAAGAGGTGAATATATAGTGGATAAAATATTGAGGTATACCTTGAGGGTGGATCGCGAACTGTTTGGCAAGTTCCGCTACATTGCCGAATACGAAGGCCGTTCGGCCAATAAGGAAATTGAACAATACATGAAGCGGTGCGTTCATGAATTCGAGCAGGCCCACGGCGAGATCAAGGTGCCCGATAAGGCAGAAGAATAGTCGTACGCCTCAGAATGTGCTGAGGATGATAAAAAATGAAAATATATCGGCGCGACGGCCGCAAAAATGTGTTGGCAATAACGTCCGCCTGCTCGGAATCAATGCCGGCATCACGCAAAAAAATTGGCCGCTAAGGTACAACTGCTGGGCTACGAGTTTGACAGGCTGACCGTGCTTAGGATTGAATCGGGCGACAGGTTTGTCGCCGATTGCGAAGTGAAGGCACTGGCGGAGGCGCTGGATGCAAAAATACGCCTATTGTACGGCGAGGACGAGCAATGAAGCAGTATCTCATCGATGATCTAAACATATCCGGAAACATCGTGAAGCTGCGCAAGGCGGCGGGGATAACGCAAAAACACGTTTCGATTCAGCTGGAAACGATGGGGCTCAATATTTCACGTTCCCGCTTTTCTATGATTGAATTGGGAAAACTCAACATTCCCGTGAGCATTCTTGTGGCGCTAAAAATACTTTTTAGATGTGATTACTCCAGCTTCTTTGACGGCTTGGAGAGCAAACTAAGTGAAATGGCAGAGTGAAATAAGGTTTGCTATGAAGTGGATGCGGGACGCTACATAAACAGCTTCAGCAGCCCCTCGCAAAACGCGGCGACGAACTCCGGCTTCATCCACTCGCTGTTGATCATCTCGCCGTGCACCCGCCACGCGAGGTCGAAATCGTTCTGCCCGATAACGCCCTTTGCCAGCGCGTCGCTCAGCTCGTCTTCATCCAGCGTTTCCACGGTTCCGTCGGGGAGCACCACGATATCCAGATACAAATCGTCGGCGCAGGGCGCGCCATGCTCGTTAACGAAGTTTCGCCGGGTGACGTCGTAATACCACTCGATTGTAGAGCCGGTCGCGTCGTAGAACGCCGTCAGGCGCCAGTTCTCGCCGTCGGGAATGTAGTTAAGCCACTGGTAATCCTTATCGATGAGGCACAGGTCCTTCCCGCCGGCTTCGACCACGAGCTTTGCGTCGCCGTCGAGAAAACCAAGCAAAGACGCATGCCCCGGATAGCGCCCGAGGACGCGCTTTCTTATGGAAGTGTGGTTGACATTCCGTCTTTTGACGTAAGCGCCGTCGATGTCCCTGATTTGCATTCTTCGTTCCTCCGTTGCGCCCGTCCTGGCAATGTGGTAAGCTTGCCGAAAAATAGGGGGGGATTGCCGTGGCTTTCGCCAAATATCGGAATAAGATCGAGTCTGCGCGCATCATTGCGCCGGTTTCTTCAAGGCTTTATACATATGTGATGCTTTCGCTGTACGGCGCGGCAATCCTTGCATGCTTCATCTGTAATCTTGCGGTGAGTCGCGAGCTTTCGTGGTTTTACGTCGTGCTTGCGGCCGTGGCGCTTGCGTTTTGTATTACAAACCTGCCGCTGTTGCTGAAGCGGTATAAGCTGGTTCTTTCCGCGCTTGCGGCCACAGGCATGGTATACGTTTTGCTGTTTGCGTGCTGCGCATTCGTCAAGGGGGATTGGCTGCTGCCGTTCGCCTATCCTCTGGCGACCTACGCGTTGCTGTTTGCGTGGGCAATTTTGCTGATCGTCCGCTACGCGCGGCTGAACCCGTGGCTGAAGGCGGCGGCGGCTCTTGCGCTGCTCGCCGCGCCGACGGTTACGCTGGATCCGCTCATCAACTACCTGCTCGACGGCGCGGCGGGGGATTTGTGGCGCTATGTCGTCTATGACGGCGGCGACATCGGCGATTGGATCGGGAACGCCATCTCCGGCGCGGCCCTGCTCGTCGCGGCCGCAATCTGTGCACGGAGGGGGATTGCGAAGGCCGCGCGGTTGCGCGCGAAATGATCCGGCGCGTCCTGCGGTCAACCCAGCTCAATCCAATAATACAGCCTGCCACCCTCGCGCTTTTCCAAGGCTCCGCCGCTCTTTTCGGCGACCTTGGCGGACGCTGGATTGTCCTCGCGCACTGTAATAAGAATCTTTTCGATGCCCATCGCTCTCGCTTTTTGAAGCATCAATTCCAACAATGCGGTCGCATGGCCGTTGCCGCGCGCGGAGGCGCGCACGCCGTAGCCGATGTGCCCTCCCTCGATCAGCAGCCTGTCCGTCAGGCGGTGGCGAAGCTTGCCGATCGCTACCGGAGCGCCGTTCGCATACAGCCAATAGGTGGTTTGGGGCACCTTCCAGCTTTGGTCGAGCACTCCGCGGGATTCGTCATCCCGCCGGACGAGCCACGCGCGGTATTCGTCGTAGGACATTGTGTTGACCGGGTTCGCAAAGCCGTTTTCGTTCTCGCCGATCTCCTTGAGCATATCGAATACATCGCGGCCATCTTCGGGCGTAAGTTTTTTAAGCTCGTATGTCATGCTGCCCTCCTACACTACGACGGTTGCGCCGTCCAGCCGGCGCATGCGAGGAATTTGAGCATGCCGGCTTCGCCCGCGGGCGAAGCCGGGTAGACGCCGCAGTCGGCCAATACGCGCGCGCACTTGGCGGCCAATTCTTCGCGCAAGACCCGCTCTGCGTCCTCGGCCGCGACGACGCCGTGCCGCGAGCGGATATCGCAAAGCCATGCCTGATGTTTCTGCATATCCCCTTCCCACGTGGGTGGCATCTGCGCGCACAGCGCCTTTTCCACCTGGGCGAGCTCAGCAAGCAGCCGCCCCGGCAGGATGAACAGCCCCATCACCTCGATCAGCCCGATATTTTCGCGCTTGATGTGGTGAAGATCGGCGTGCGGATGAAAGATGCCCAGCGGGTGCTCGTCGCTGGTTAAGTTGTTGCGAAGCACGAGGTCGAGCACGTATACTTCGCCTTCTTTGCGCAGAGTGGGCGTGATCGCATTGTGCGGCGCGTCGGTCTGGGCGCAGATGCCGAATTCTTCGTCGCTCCAGTCGCGCCATGCCGCAAGCAAAGCGCAAGCCTTGGCGATCAGCGGCTCGCGCTTTGCCGACGTTAAGCGCACGCTGCTAAGCGGCCAGCGCACGATGCCCGCTTCGACGCCGTCCTGTGCGCGCAGCTTCTGCGCGATCGGCGCCCGCGTCATCGGAAAACTCTGCCTGCCGCCCTGAAAGTGATCGTGGCTGAGGATCGAGCCGCCGACGATCGGCAAGTCGGTATTGGAGCCTATGAAATAGTGCGGGAAGCGATCGACGAAATCGAACATCGCGGCGAAGGTCGTATCTGTCATGCGCATGGGCTTGTGGGTATCGTTCAGCACGATGCAGTGCTCGTCGTAGTAAAGATAGGGCGAGTATTGAAGGTGCCAGCGCTCGCCGCCGAGTGCAAGTGGAACCATGCGGTGGTTTTGCCGCGCGGGGAAGTTCAGCCTGCCCGCGTAGCCGGTGTTTTCGACGCATAGCTGGCACTTGGGGTAGCCCGAAGCCGGAAGGGAGCGCTCGAGCGCGATGGTCTTAGGGTCTTTTTCCGGCTTGGAAAGGTTGATCGTAAGCACCAGTTCCCCCACGGGAGAATCGGCGGAAAACACGACGTTGCGCGCGATGTCGTCCACGCGGATGTAGTTGTTGTCGCGGCACAGCGCGTAAAACCAATCGGTGGCGGCCGCGATACCCTGCGCGCGCTCGATGGACGTAAAACGATTCGTGATAGCGGAGGGCGTCGGGGTGAGAAGCCCCATCAGCCGCGCGGAAAACATTTCGCGGTATGCATCGGGCTCCGGCGGAAAAACGCCCCGGGCAATCGCGTCTTCACACAGCGCGTCGAGCAGCGCTGACGCCGTTCTGGGAGTCGCGTCTCCTAGAGGAGCGTAGGCTTGTTGGGCGGGGGCAATGTCGAGCTCCAGCGCATCCAGCAAGAGATTGCGCGCCCACGGTAAATCTTCGGTTTCGATTAACCCGCGCGCATGGGCAAAGTCGATAAGCTGTTCCAACGTGCTCATAACATCCTGCATAGGCGTCCCTCCGCGTGGAAAAGATTCAATGTCGGCGATGCTGTGCGGATGCCATGGCAGGCGACATCCGGCATATGCGAGTTATTGTAGCATATTGGCGGCGGCGTGTCATTTAGGCGTTGCGAACCGGGCTAAATTGGGGCATAATGCCTATAAGAGCCTCTCAACCGGAAAAGTCTTACGTTAGCTCACACCCTCGCGATTACGCTTTACGGAGGTATTTGGCATGGAAATATACGCGGAGTTGTTAAAGACCTTGCGTACGCCTGAGCAGGCCGCGCGCTTTGCATCGCTGTACGGAGCCGGAGAGGGAGTGGCGCTTGCGCAGGCGGATCGTTATTCGCGCGTCATCCGGCGTTTCGCCGCTCTTGTCGGCGAAAAGGCGAAGCTTCGCTTTTTTTCCGCGCCGGGCAGAACGGAAATCGGCGGCAACCATACCGACCACAATAGGGGCCAGGTGCTCGCCGCGGCGATCACGCTGGATACCATCGCCGCCGTATGCCCGACCGACGACGGCGTGGTTACGCTTTACAGCGAGGGCTACGACCAGCCCTTTTCTGTGGATACTTCCGATCTTACCAAGAGGAGCGAGCATCAGACCGCCACGCTGATTCGCGGGGTTGCCGCGCGCATGAAGGAGCAGGGAAGGCCTGTAGGCGGGTTTCAGGCGGTGGTGACGTCGAGCGTGTTGGTAGGCTCGGGCCTTTCCTCGTCGGCGGCGTTCGAGGTGCTCCTTTGCGCGATCTTCGATGGCCTCTATGGAGGCGGCTCGCTGGATGCGCTGACCCGCGCACAGATATGCCAATGGGCGGAGAACAACTACATGGACAAGCCCAGCGGCCTGATGGATCAGACCGCCTCCGCCTCGGGCGGCCTCGTGCACATCGACTTTGGGCCGCAAAAGCCTAAGGTTGAGCGCCTGGATTTCGACTTTGCGCAAAAGGGCTATGCACTTGTGGTGGTGGGTACGGGCTCGTCGCACGACGACCTTACGCATGAATATGCGTCCATTCCCGCCGAAATGCGAGCGGTAGCAGGCGCTCTGGGGGGCAAGGTGCTCTACGATGTGCTGGGCGAGCAGGTTCTTAGCGACGTGCGCCTGCTGCGCGAAAAGGCGGGAGACAGGGCGGTGCTGCGCGCGCTGCACTTCTGCGACGAAAACGCGCGCGTGCAGGCGATGGTTAACGCGCTTAGGCAAGACGACGTTGCGGGGTTTTTCGCCAAGATCATCGAATCGGGCGAGAGCAGCTGGAAGCTTTTGCAGAACGTATACGTGGGCGGGCACGAAGAACAACCCCTGGCGCTTGCGCTGGAATTGAGCCGCCGCTTCCTTCAGGGCAGGGGCGCATGGCGGGTGCACGGCGGCGGGTTCGCCGGCACTATCCTGGCGTTCGTGCCGCACGACGCGCTGGGCGAATACACCGCTATGATGGACGAGCTCTTCGGCGACGGGGCGTGTTCGGTGTTGGGCATACGCTCGCAGGGCGCGATCGAGGTCGTACTGGGGTGAGCGGGCCCTTTGCTCCATTGCACATATCATAAAGCGTATTTGTAGTGGCCGACGGTTGGCGGGGGCAATTGCCCGCAGGGCATGAGGGGGAATAGGCCGAATGATTCTCGCACATAGCTTAAAAAAAGGCGACACTATCGCATTTTTTTCTCCATCCTCGCCGATAACCGCCAAAGCGCCCGTGCGTTTTGAGAGGGCTCAAAAGTTCTTGCGCGACAAGGGCTTTCATCTGGTGGCGGGGGGGTTGACGGGCAAGGCGGACTATTATCGCTCAGGCTCGATTGAACAAAGGGCCGGCGAATTGAACGCGCTTATTAGAAACCCTGAAGTGAAATGCATCATTTCAACGATAGGCGGAATGAACTCCAACTCGTTGTTGCCGTATATCGATTATGAACAACTGAAAGTTGATCCGAAAATCATTGTCGGCTACTCAGATATGACGGCGATTTTGTTGGGCATCTATGCGAAAACGGGGTTGGTAACATATTACGGCCCCGCGTTGGTCGCTTCGTTCGGCGAGCTTTCGCCATACCAGGACATGGCGTTTGAATACTTCGCGGGCATCGTCATGGACGATCCCCGGCCGCCGTTTTCTCTTCCCACCCCGCCGTTTTGGACGGATGAGTTCATACCCTGGGAAGAACAGGATACGCCAAAGACCGGTACCCCCAATCAGCTGGTAACACTTAATCCGGGTATGGCGACGGGCAGGCTGATCGGAGGCAATCTCAATACGATGGAAGGGCTTTGGGGCAGCCCCTATATGCCCGATATTCAAAAGGGCGATATACTGCTCATCGAGGACAGCCAAAAGGATATAAGCGTTATAGAGCGGAGCTTTTCGCTGCTTAAGGTAAATGGAGTCTTTGAGAAAGTCGGCGGGATTATCTTGGGAAAGCATGAATCGTTCAGGGACTTGGAAACGGGAAGGAAGCCGTATGAGGTCTTGCTGGAAGTCATGGGGCAACCTCAATGCCCCATTCTCGCGGACTTTGATTGCGCGCACACGCTGCCGATGCTGACGGCGCCGATCGGCTGTCAGGTTGCGCTGGATGCTACGAATCAAAAGATAACGCTGCTTGGTGAATGGATTAGGCCGTAAGCGCATGACAGGGCATAGTTGCATGCTCCAATAGCGGCTAAAGGTGAGAGGCCCTAATGTGTAAACCGCGTTTATTGGTAGTAACCGGAATGCCGGGAGCCGGCAAGACTACCTTTGCAAAAGCGCTCGGCGATGAAATACACATGCCGGTTATCAGCCGAGACCATATCAAAGAAGGGTATGTGCATAGCCTTGGCATGAAACATGCGGATCTTCCGCCGGAGGCCAACGGCATTGCGACGGACATCTTTTCTGATACGCTCAAATTGCTGGTGTCCAATCGCGTTTCTGTGATCGCGGAAGCGGCGTTTCAGCATAAGGTATGGTCTCCTATGCTGGATTGGTTTATGGATAAGGCGCGCATTTATGTATTGATCTTAAAAGTGGACGATAGAGTTGCTTTTGATAGGTACATCAAGCGAGGGTTGGCTAACCCGTCGCGAGAATATTTTCACGGCGATGCGGGGGTTGATATGGCCAGAAAAGGGAACATGGCGAGCATGAGCCCGTACGATGAGCCCCGCATTGACGTACCCACATTCTATATCGATACTTCTGGCGAGTATAGACCATCGATTAAGGAATTGGCAAAAAAAGTTTTTGCTTATGGTAGCGACGAAGCGTAATGCAGGCGTTTGTCGGGTTCAGCAGGCGAAAAACCGTTGAAACCATTGGCGAAGGCAACGATTGCAAGCGAGGATACATATCTTGGGATGAGTTCTCATAAAGTCGGCCTTGACAATTCTTTTGGCAAGGGATTACAATGCGAATAGCTGAAACGAGCGTCTTCAGGGCGGGGTGAAAGTCCCCACCGGCGGTATAGCCCGCGAACCGCGTGCGGTGAAAGCCAGCGCGGCCGATCCGGCGAAAATCCGGAGCCGACAGTATAGTCTGGATGAAAGAAGGCAGCGCGCAGCCCTCTTGGGATTGCGTAGCCCCGGCGCTTGCTGGGGCTATATTTCTTGGGGAGGGCTTAGCTATGAGAATGAGCAAGCGCATTCGCAATCTCGTCAGGGCCGCCGTGTTGTCGGCCATCGCCGTTGTGTTGATGTTTCCGATTTTCGAAATCCCTCTGTCGTTTTTTGCCCCCTGGCTGAAGCTCGATTTTTCCACGCTGCCGGTGCTGTTGGCGGGCTTTGCGCTGGGCCCCGGCTGGGGTGTCGCGGTACAGGCGGTCAAGTCGCTTCTGCACTGGCCCATGGGCTCGACCGGCGGAATCGGCGAAATTGCCGATTTTGTGGTGGGTACGGCCATGATGTTGCCCGCGTCGCTTATGTATCTTAAGATGCGCTCGCGCAAGGGCGCGTTGATCGGCATGGCGATAGGCGTCGTATGCATGACGGCGGCCGGCGCGCTGGTCAACTACTTTGTGATGCTGCCGCTGTATTTCGGGGCCGACATCGCAGGGGGCCTGGCGAAGGCCTCGCCCTATGGCGACGTAGGCAGTTATATCACCGCCGCGGTGATTCCGTTTAACCTAGTCAAGGGCGTGCTCGTAGGCGCCGTAACGTTCTTTTTGTATAAATATTTGCGGCGTTTTCTGCACGACCCGAGGAGCTAATATGCGTTTTATTACCCGATCCGAAGCTGAAACCGAAGATCTTGCCGCCGCGCTCGCGCCCAAGCTTTGCAAAGGCGATGTGTTGCTTTTGCGCGGCGAAATGGGCGCGGGCAAGACGGCTTTCGTGCGCGGCCTCGCGCGCGGCATGGGGGTTTGCGGGGTCTCCAGCCCTACGTTTGCGCTGATTAACCGCTACGAGGGCGGGCGCGTTCCGCTTACGCATATGGATCTTTATCGGCTTGCGGGCGCCCGCGAGGTGGAGGAAATCGGCTTTTCCGATGCGCTGGAGGAAGGGGTTTCGGCGATCGAGTGGCCGGACATTGCCGGGCCGCTTCTGCCTGAGCGCTGTATCGGCGTCCGCCTGACGGCTTCGGATGAGGACGACGTGCGTGCGATCGATATCGAGGGGATGAGCGATCTTTATGCCTTGGAAGGAGCGATGCGGTTTGCTGTGCCTGGCGCTTGACGCCTCGGGCCCGGCGGCTTCCGCGGCTGTCGTACGCGATGGCAGTATGATTGCCGAGCGCGTTTTGGTTCGGGAAAAGGCGCACGCTTCCATGCTCGCGCCGATGGCCAAGGGCGTTATGGAAGATGCGGGCGCGTCCATCGAAGATATGGCCGTCATCGCGTGTGTCGCGGGGCCGGGTTCATTTACGGGCGTCCGCATCGGCGTCGCGCTGGCGCAGGGCATCGCGCTTACGGCGGGCAAGCCCTGCTGCGCGGTCAACGCGCTCGAGGCGCTCGCATACCCACATAGATTCGATAGGCGGCTTATCTGCGCAATTTTGGACGCGCGCGTCGGCCAGGTATACGGCGCGGCGTTTGCGCATGGCCAAAGGTTGCTCGAGGATGTCGCGCTTCCGCTCGAAGAATACGTGGGTCGCATACGGCCCCTTGGCGAAAGTTATTTATTTGTGGGCGACGGGACGCATATACATGGGCAGGCGCTTTCGGCGGCGTTGGGGGCTGCCGCCGACATTGACGCGACGCGCATGCTCAGGGCTTCCGACGCGGCTTTTCTAGCGCTTAGCGCACAAGAGAAGTGGGAGCATGCCGCCGCGCTGCGCCCGCTTTACCTGCGCGCTCCGCAGGCCGAAAGGGAGAGGATGGCAAGACTCGATGGATGACGTTTGCATACGCCCCATGTGCGAAGGCGACTTGGATGCCGTGATGGAAATCGAGCATCTGTGCTTTTCCACGCCCTGGTCGCGAGAGAGCTTCCGCATGGAGATCGAGGAAAATCGCTGCGCGCGCTATCTGGTGCTGACGGTGAACGAAAGGCCCGTCGCCTATGCGGGCGCGTGGCTGGTGATTGACGAGGGCCACGTTACCAACGTGGCCGTACATCCGGATTTCCGGGGCAAGGGCTACGGCGAGCGCATCACGCGCGCGCTGATGAAGGAATGCTTAAAGATCGGCATTTCGTGGCTGACTCTCGAGGTACGCAGGTCCAATGAAACGGCGCAAAGCCTCTACCGCAAGCTCGGCTTTACCGAGGTGGGCGTGCGAAAGAAGTACTACGAGGACAACGGCGAGGACGCGTATATTATGGTGGTGGAAAACCTGCGCGCCGCGCTGGGAGCCGAGTGATAGTTTACCGTGGCATGGACAAGTTGCACATCGAAGGTACCACGATGCTGTAAAAGCTTCACGTTGTGGAGCTTTTCTTTTTCCATTTGCGCATATACAATACATGACAGTGAAGTGAGGCAAAGAAGGGGAGGAGGGCGCATATGGATATCCGGCTCGAGAGCGGCGCGGGAAGGCCGCTGTATGTGCAGCTGCGCGATGCGCTCAGGCAGCGGCTCCTCTCGGGTGTGCTGCCGTCCGGCTCGCGCTTGCCCGCCACGCGCGAGCTTGCGCACACGCTGGGCGTGAGCCGCAATACCGTGGAAGAGGCGTATGCGCTGCTGCTGGAAGAGGGGCTCATCAAGGTCCGGCGCGGGCAGGGGGCATTTTCCTGCGTTACCGGCTATGAAGCGCCAAGACCCGATCAAGACGCGTCAGGCATCGATTGGGCTGCAAAGCTCGCCCCCGCGCCGCGGGCCCTGATAGACTATCGCGACGGGCGCGGCCGCCTTGAGCTGGCCGGCAAGGGCGCCGTGTCGTTTACATCTATGGCGCCCGACCATCACGAATTTGAAGTGGACGCGTTCCGGCGGGCGCTACAGGATGTGCTCGCGCGGGAGGGCGGGGTGCTTTTATCCTACGGCTACACGCGCGGGTACGAGCCGTTTCGCAGGTATGTGCGGGATTACCTCACCGGCAAGGGCCTTCGGATGGATGGACAGGAGATCCTCATCTGCGACGGCTTTCGGCAGGGCGCGGGCATGATCGTGCGCGCGCTGTGCGAACCCGGCGGTTGCGTTGCGGTGGAGAACCCGACGTACAACGGCTTTCTGGGCGTGCTGCGCGCGCAGGGCGCGGAGGCCATGGGGGTTCCGTGCGATGCCGAGGGCATGATCCCTGCCGCGCTGGAAACCCTACTTATTGAAAAGCGCCCCAGGCTCTTATATGTGGTGCCGACATACCACAACCCCACCGGGCGCAACATGCCGCTGGAGAGGCGCAGGCAGGTGCTTCAGGTCGCCGCGCGGTGTGGCGTTCCGGTGCTGGAGGACGGTTTTAGCGAGGAGCTGCGCTTTGCTGGGGAATGCTACCCCGCACTCAAGGCGCTCGACGGCGGGGATAACGTGCTGTACGTGGGCAGCTTTTCCAAAGTGTTGTTTCCCGGGCTGCGCATCGGCTGGCTGGTGGTGCCCCGGCAGCTGTTTCACGCGCTGGAGCACCTGAAATATAACGAAGATATTTCCTCCCCTCCGCTTACGCAGGCGGCGCTGTGCGAATACTGCGCGCGGGGAGGGCTGGAGCGCCACCTGCGCCGCTGCCGCCCGCTCTATCGCGGCAGGATGGACGCGCTACACCGCGCGCTGGATAAACGTTTCACCGGACGCGCGCGCTGGGAAAAGAGCGAGGGCGGGTTTGGCGCATGGCTCGAATTTCCACAAAGCTTCGATGCGCGCGCGGCCCTTTCGGATGCGCGCGAAGCCGGGGTGCTGTATGCGCCGGGCGATGCGTTTTTTGTAGGGGGAGAGGGGCGCAATTTCATCCGGCTCGGGTTTTCGCGGCTGAGCGAGCAGGAAATTGGCCGCGGCATCAGCATACTTTCGGATGTATTGGAAAGGCGTGGTTGCTGAGCGTGGAAATCGTCGTAGACGGCGTAACGTGTCATTATAAGCAAGAGGGCGAGGGGCAGGATGTGCTGCTCTTGCACGGCTGGGGCGGTGAGGCGAACTCGTTTTTGCCGCTGTACAACGCACTCAGATCGCGCTGCCGCGTGACGGCCATCGACTTTGCCGGGCATGGCAAGAGCGCCAGGCCGCCGGCCGAGGGCTGGTCTGTCACCGAATACGCTGATTGGACGGCGGGCGTCATCCAGGCGCTGGGCATCGTGCCCTGCGATATCGTCGCGCATTCGTTCGGCGGGCGGGTATCCATTTTGCTTTCCGCAACGCGGCCCGAGTTGGTGCGCAAGCTGGTGCTGACCGGCTCGCATGGCATCGTGCAGAAAAAAACGCGAATGCAAAAGCTTCGCTCGGCGCTGTATAAGGCGCTCAGGGCTGTGATCGGCATTTTACCCGGCGGGAGGGCGCTGCGCGCAAAGCTCGCCAACCGCTTCGGTTCCGCCGATTACCGCGCGCTGGATGAGCACATGCGCCGCACGTTTGTCAAGGTGGTCAACCAGGATCTGCGTGGGTACTTGCCCGGTATCAAGGCCCCCACGCTGCTTATATGGGGCAGCGAGGACGATGCCACGCCCTTGTGGTTTGGGCAGCTGATGGAAAAACAGATTCCGGATGCGGGGCTGGTGGTCTACGAGGGCTGCGGGCACTATGCCTATCTTGAGAAGGCGCAGGATTTTAACCGCGTGGTCGCCCACTTCCTGTTGGGCGGATAGGAGGGGATGGGATGGCTTTTTTGAGGGCGCTTTTGCCCGCAATTTTGTTTGCCGTCGCCGCGACGGCGGCGGCGCACAGGCCGTTGCATATTTTGCAGTTGGAGAGCTATCAGCTGGACGGTTATGCGCGCGCTCTGAAACGTCAAAGCGATGCGTGGAAGGACGGGCTGTACGCGGCGCTGGCCATGCTGGCGATTTCCGTGGCGCTGCAGCTTTGCTTTCCTTCGCTGCCGGCGATGCCGTGGGGCTATGCGCCGCACGGAGGCTCCGTGGGCATCATCGGTGGTGCCGACGGCCCGACGATGGTTTTTGTTACGCCTGTCGCGTGGCTGCCCTGGCTGGGCCTCGCCGCGCCGCTTTTGCAGGCCGTAGCCGCCGTTTTCATCGTATGGCTGCGCAACCGCAAAAAGGCGAAAAAGCCACTGGTATACACCAAGCGCGTAAAGCGGCTCATGGGCATTCTGTTCGCGGTGAACCTATGCGTTTGTGTTGCGCTTCGCCTGCTTATCATTCCGGGTATTCCTATCCCGGCAATGCTTGCGGCTATGTGCCTGCTGTGTCTTGTTCCCGCCGCGCAGGTGCTTATGCTTCGGCTGGCGGCTTTGATTGCCCAGCCGATCGAAAAGCGCATCAACATGGGCTTTTTCAGGGATGCGCAGAAGCGGCTCGCCGACCGGCCGGATCTCATCAAAATCGGCGTCACCGGAAGCTATGGCAAGACGTCCGCGAAGTTCATCTTGGCGGCCATTCTCGCGGAAAAGTATGACGTGCTTGCGACGCCGTCCTCTTTTAACACGCCCATGGGGCTTACAAGGGTGATCCGCGAGCAGCTGACGGCAAAGCACCAGGTATTCATCGCAGAAATGGGCGCGCGCCACGTGGGAGACATCGCCGAACTGTGCGAGCTGGTGCATCCATCCATCGGCGTGCTTACCTCCATCGGCCCCCAGCATTTGGAGACGTTTCTCACGCTTGAGAACGTCGCGAATACGAAATTTGAGCTCATTGCGGCGCTTCCTTCCGGCGCAACGGCGGTCGTCGCCGAGGAAGTTAAGCGGGATTGGCCGCAACTCATCGCCCGCAGGCGGGATATCGCCTACATCGCGGCGGGAATGGCGGAGGATTGCGGCGTGCGCGCGTCGGATATCGCCGTGGGGCCGGAGGGCTCGGACTTTTCGCTCGCGTTGCCCGGCCTCGAGCCCATGCGCATGCATACAAAACTGCTCGGCGCGCATAACATCGGTAATATCGCGCTGTGCTGCGCCGTCGCCCATAGCCTGGGCATGACGGGTGGGCAGATCGCCCGCGGCGTTGCGAAGGCGGAGCCCGTGGAGCACAGACTGCAATTGCTCAGGGGCGCGGGCGGCAACGTGGTGATCGACGACGCGTTCAATTCCAACCCGGCGGGCGCGAAGGCCGCGCTTACTGTGCTCGCGGCCTTCCCTGGCCGCAAGGTGATCGTGACGCCCGGCATGGTGGAGCTTGGCGAGCGCGAGCAGGAACTCAACCGCGCATTCGGCGCGCAGATTGCGAAGACAGCGGATGTGGCGATTTTGATCGGGCGCACGCGCTCGGTTCCCATCGCACAGGGGCTTAAGGAACAGGGGTTTGCGCAGGAAAACGTTTATATCGCCGCGAGCCTTGGCGAAGCCACGCAGATTCTTACGCGCATCGCCCGGCCGGGCGACGTGACGCTGTTTGAAAACGACCTTCCGGACAATTACGAAGGTCAGTGATCTGACAGGGTTATATTTAGCTTCTGAGCGGGCTTTTCCCGTCCGGCATTGTCGCACTCCACTTTATGTGGCGCTGCCACACCTGCGCTCCGACTCTTCGCCGGACGAAAAAATTCCTCGGCGAATACCACATCCTAACCCTGTCAGAACACTTGTGAAGGTTCGGCCTGAATAGAAGGAGGCAATTTCTCATGAAAAAAAACCTTGCCGTGTTGTTTGGCGGCCGCAGCTGCGAACACGACGTATCGGTGATCACCGGCCTTCAGGCCGTGCATAGCGCGGACCCGGCGCTGTATAACGTCATTCCTGTCTACATCGCCCACGACGGCGCTTGGTACCGCGGAGACGCCCTACGGGATGCCGCCTTCTTCCGCGCGTTCGATCCGGCGAAGGCGGAGGGCTGCATGCTGACGCGCGGCGAAAACGGCGCGGAACTTGTGGCGTGGCCACAAAAAAAGAAGGGCCTGTTTGGCGGCAGAGAAGAGAGCGGCGTTCCGATCGACGTCGCGCTCCCTTGCTTTCACGGCATGAACGGCGAGGACGGAACAATTCAAGGCCTTTTGGAACTATACAATGTGCCCTACACCAGCGCGGGCGTGCTCGGCTCCGCGGTGGGCATGGATAAGATCGCGCAGAAAGCGCTTCTGAGGGGTTGTGGGGTGTCGGTGCTGCCGATGTGCTGGCTGGACAGGGCGGAGTGGGAGCGGGGCAGGGAACGCGCGCTCGAGAACATCGAAGGGGAGCTTGCCTACCCGGTGTTTGTAAAGCCCGCAAACCTAGGCTCGTCCATCGGCATCACCCGCGCGGATGATCGCGAGGGGCTTGCGAACGCGATCGACATCGCCGTGGGGTTCGACCGCAGGATCCTGATCGAACAGGGGCTGGAAAAGCCGATGGAGGTCAACTGCTCGGCGCTGGGCTACGGTGAGGAGGTCGAGGCCTCGCTGTGCGAAATGCCGGTTGCGTGGCAAGAGTTTTTGACGTTCGAAGATAAGTACCTGCGTGCGGGGAAGGGTGGAGATAAGGGCGGCATGGCGAACCTTGCCAGGCGCATTCCCGCGCCGATCAGCGAAAAGATGACGGCGGTCGTGCAACAGATGACGATCGACGTGTTCAAGATGCTGGACCTTAAGGGCGTCGTGCGCGTGGATTATCTGATCGACAACGCGACGGGCACGCTGTATGTCAACGAAGTCAACACCATCCCCGGCTCGCTCGCCTTTTACCTGTGGGAGCCAAAGGGGCTGATCTTCGCGCGCCTGATTGACAGGATGGTGACCTACGCCTTTGAGGCGCAGCGCCAGAAGGAGCGCTCTACGTTTACCTACGATTCCAACGTGCTCAGCGGCTTTTCCGGCTCCAAAGGCGGCGGCAAATAATAAACGTAGGGAAATCGTAATTTTTGCCTTGACAGGCAAATGTCTTATGGGTATACTTACATTCGTCGCTTCGCTCGAGCTTAAGCGGGAGCATAGCTCAGCTGGGAGAGCACTTGCCTTACAAGCAAGGGGTCATTGGTTCGAGCCCAATTGTTCCCACCAAACGGCCCGGTAGTTCAGTTGGTTAGAATGCCAGCCTGTCACGCTGGAGGTCGAGGGTTCGAGCCCCTTCCGGGTCGCCAACAAGCCTTGGTAGCTCAGTCGGTAGAGCAGTAGACTGAAAATCTACGTGTCGGTGGTTCAATTCCGCCCCAAGGCACCACATGCGGTAGTAGCTCAGTGGTAGAGTGCCACCTTGCCAAGGTGGATGTCGCGAGTTCGAATCTCGTCTACCGCTCCATACAAGGCGCCATAGCCAAGCGGTAAGGCAAAGGTCTGCAAAACCTTTATTCACCAGTTCGATTCTGGTTGGCGCCTCCATTTGGCCTTTGGCTGCTCGCGGTAGACGTATGTTTATCGCGATTTTTTTATCGGCGCA
>JAVBNW010000116.1:0-13869 GCA_031551255.1 Eubacteriales bacterium
GCACTACGCTCTGAACCGCTACCAAGCTGCGGCATGGCGGCGGTTCTGGCGCTTCGTGGCCCCTCCTCTTCCTCAAAACCGCTGCGGCGATTTTGAGGAGTAAGAAAAACGACGAAGCAAGAAACCGGGGCGCGCGGTCTCCGTTCTTCTTAATCTCAAAGAAACCTCAGTTTCTTTGGGAAGAGGAGGGGCCTTACGGCGTAAAAAATCCCACCATACCGCAGTATGGTGGGATTTCGGAGCGCAATGCGCCCCGACGTCATTTGATGCCCAATTCCTTTTTCAGGTTCGCAATGGGCACGCCGTCCTTGGCGTTGGCTTTTTTGATCCACTCATCCACCTTTTTGCTGTCGGCATGCAGCGGATAGAGCTTTTCGCCGCTCTTCACCGAAAAGGCAAAGATATCGGTTTCGTCGCGGTAGACCGGGTTTTTCGGATCCGTGTCGTAGCGCGCGAGGAACAAAACCGTATCCTCATTCAACTTCATCTCCATCCAGCGCGGATCTTTTGTGGAGGCCTTGCCGATGACATACGTCTTGCTGTACACGGTGTTGACGACGATGGTATCGCCTGCCTTGAGCGGCGTCTTGAGCTTTTTGTCGTTTTTGTAAATCTCGGTAATCTTAAAGACGTATTGCTCTTCGTCAATCGCTACCAGGGGATCCGGATCGGACGGATCGTCCTGCGAACGAATCGCATTATACTTGTCCTTTTTCTTTTCAATGAACTGACCGCGCACGATGAGCGCGCTCGCTTTGTCAAGATCTTTAAAGCTCACGGCGATTTCCGGATCTTCATCCGAGGCGGTGGAAAGCACGACGTCCGGTACGTCCGTCGTACCCGTGGCCGTGGGCGACGCGGTCGGCGATGCCGTAGGCGCAGTGCTCGCGGATGCCGAAGCCGTGGGCGACGCGGAGGGATCGGGCGAATTGATAACAGGCGCATCGGAATTCTTCCCGCCCCCGCACGCTGCAAGAAACGATGCGCATAAAATCAAAGCGAGCATAATGCAAGAAAATTTGAGCTTCATAAAGGTCGAGCCTCCTACAGTTTACTCCATTCCCCTATTGGACGGAGCAGGGGCGCATTTTGTTACAAAATGTGCATGTTTTTTCGGTAAAGTCCGCCCATGGGTCGGCTCACAACGGCGCAAGAACTGTTCCGCCACCTATGGATGACCGCCGCGCGCCTTGTAAAAGGATTGCGCAGTTCGCCGCATATGCATTTCGCGGATTGACAAAGTCGCCTCGCGCCGATATAATATGTCGATGTGACGAACGCGAGGTGATGGCATGGCTTTGGACGTCTCCCGCGCGCTAAGGGAGCCCGGCGAGATGATTCCCTTTGAGGCCACCGCCGACATCGAGCTCGAGCGCGACGATTTTATCGAAAACGGCCCGGCCACCATGCGCGGGCAGATGACCGCCATCGGCGAGAGCATCGCGGTGATGGGAAAGATAACCCTTCCCGGCAAGGCGCGGTGCGCCCGTTGCTTAGAGGAATTTCCCACCGAAATTTTTGCGAGGCTCGAGGAGACCTTCGTGCGCAAGGGCAACCTTCAGGAGCAATCCGAAGATGACGAAGGCGACGAGGCGATGCTCTACGAAGGCGAGGCCATCGAACTCGACCGCGCCGCCGAAGCCGCGCTGTATCTTAACATGCCGATGCGCTTTTTATGCAAGACATCCTGCAAGGGCCTGTGCCCCATCTGCGGCAAGGATAGAAACCAAAGCCCCTGTACTTGCCCGAATAACGACGACGATAACCCTTTTTCAGCGCTCCGTTCGCTGTTGACTGACGAATAAGGAGGTGGATTTCCATGGCAGTACCCAAGGGTAAAGTATCCAAGCAGCGCCGCAATACGCGCCGCGCGCAAACCTGGCAGCTCGGGGCTCCCGGCATCAACGAGTGCCCGCAGTGCCACAGCATGAAGCTCTCCCACCGCATCTGCAAAAAGTGTGGGTATTACGACGGCCGCTCGGTCGTCAAGGTAGACGAGGCGAAGTAACCTCCATCGTCAGCCAACGGAGCGCTGCTTTCAAAAAGCGCCGCACGAATCGTCGTGCGGCGCTTTTTGTTTTTAGGCGCCCAACCCCAAAATCGGAGGCAGGCGAGCGGATCTTTCCCCATATGGCGGCGTCGAGCTTCAGGCTGCGTAGCTTAAGGCATTTTACGCCGAGGGCGTATCCCGAAGGGGCGCCCCCATTTGTCTCCTTGCCCCATAAAAAATTTCTCGCTCGTCTGCTCCCGCTTTTAGAGTTGGGCGTCTATATTCAGCGCGTTCCTACGATACGCCCGGCTCGAGAATCGAAAACGTTTTGTTCACGCAATCGACCCGGGCCAGAGCGCCATATGGCAAAACGCACATCGGCTGATTGTGCCCAAAGGACAGATTGTATACGACCGGCATATCGCGGAGCTCAAGTTCCTTAAGGATTTTCGCAATAGCTGTCTTATATTCTTCATAAAATTTTTCCTGGTATGGTTTTCCAAATATGAGCGCCTTCGCCTTTTGCAGGATGCCTTGGCTGCCGTAATTCCTAAGCCAGTATTCTAAATATGCAGGCTCCGGAGCATCCTCCGAGGTTTCAAAAAACAGCACGGCGCCCTCCCATACCCGCGCCCCCGGCCAAAGATCTGTCCCCTTTGCCATTTCCAGTACGTCCAGGCAACCGCCCAAAAGCCGCCCTTCCACCGCCGAACGGCCCTGTAAAAACTCATAGCCGCGGTTGATTCGCATCGCCTTTTCCACCGCGGCGTTTTGGGCGCTCCATTCCAGCCGCTCGCCCGTCCATTCCCCGGCCACGGGTACGATGCCCACGGGCGACGAATCGAAAAGAACCTTGCTAAGCCAATGCGCGGTGTAATCGAAAATCTTCACGTTCTCGGCAAGCTCAGCCAACACGGATGCCCCGTAAAAGCTGGAGAGTCCCGCCTTTAGGCACATCAGGTGAGCGATGGTCGTATCCGAATAGCCAACGAACACCTTGGGATTTTTCTTGATGACGTCAAAATCGATATAGGGCAGCATGCGGATGCTCTCGTCGCCGCCGATGCAGGAAAAAACGCCCTTGATCGACGGATCGGAAAACGCGCGCATCAGATCTTCCGCGCGCGCCTCCGGGTGGCGATAGAGATATTCGGAGCCCTTCAACGTATTGTCCATCTCGATAACTTCGAGGCCAAATTGGTGCTGCAGGCGCTCCTTGCCCAACCGGTACCTCCATAAAAGGCCGGCATCGCCCGCGCCGCCCCATGAAAGGCTGACAGTAGCCACCTTATCGCCCTTTGCGAGCTTGGGCGGCCTGATCAAACGCGTCAAAAGCATCTCCCCTTACTACGGCATCTACGGATCCTCCCCAACATACCGTCCGATGAACTCCGCAACCTTTTGCGCATATTCTTCGGAATCTACATCGAAAGCCTCGCCGTGCCCCGCACCCTCGACCGCCCACATTTCCTTTTCCGCCGCGCACGCGTCGTAAAGGGGCGCGAGCATCGAAAACGGCACAAACGTATCCGCAGTCCCGTGGATAAACAGCGTGGGCGTTTGGGATTTTTTCACCTGTGCAAGCGCGGAAGCCTCGCCAAAGAAATAGCCCGCGCGTAGGCGGCATACGAGGCTGGTGGTATCCACGAGCGGAAAGGCAGGCAGGCCGTACAGGCGGCCCATCTGGTAGGACAGCTCATCTTTTGCGGAGGTATAAGCACAATCGGATACGACGGCCTTCACCTGCCCGGGCAAAACCTCGCCGCTGGCCATCAGTACGGCGGCGGCGCCCATGGATACGCCGTGCAATACGATAAGTACCTCCTCCCCTTCCCTGTCGATCATAGCGCCGATCCATTCTAAAAGGTCGAGCCTGTCGGGCCAGCCAAACCCCAAATAATCCCCTTCGCTTGCGCCATGGCCCCGCAAATCCGGCAGAAGAACGCCATAGCCCCACTCGTGGTACATCTGGGCATAGGCGGCCATTTCTCCACCTTCGCCCGCATAGCCATGCGCAACGATGGCGACTTTCTGCGTCGGCTCGCGTGCGGGGATGTACAGCGCCTTGAGCGCGAGCCCGTCGTGCGAAGTAAGGCTCAGCTCTTCCCACTGCTCGTTATCCAACCCAAAAAATGCTTCGGAAAAAGCCGCAGCATCATCGTCCGCGCGCGCGCCGAGGTCATTACTCCCCCCCAGGAAGCCTTTGTCGCCGCGCGCGACGGCGAGATCGTAAAAATACAGGCTTCCGCCCGCCATCCCGATTATGATCACCACCACAAGCGCCATGACGATATACTTTACAAAGCCCGCGCGCCTGCGGCGGCCGTTCATATACCCCCGGGCATAGCTTCTTCCGCGCGATCCTGCCATCCTACATATCCCTCCGCCATGTGTATCACTTCCGCCCGGCCGTCGGTGGTGCCCGCAATGCCTTCGAGCAGCGCGTCTGCGTGCTCGGCGCGCACCTTAAGCGTCACCGCGACGTCGGCGGCGAATTCCGTGCTTAAAAGCATGATCGGCTGCGAGGCTAAAAAGTTTTCAAGCTTGCCCCAGCGCGGATATTCCACCGCGAGCATGTACGTATGCGTCGGCTGCATGGTAACTACCTGCGCCGCCTTAAGCGCGAGCGCCGCACCCTGCGTGTAGGCGCGCATAAGGCCGCCCGTGCCGAGCAAAATGCCGCCAAAGTAGCGCGTTACCACCACCACAGCATCCACGATGCCCTGCGCCTGCATTACGTGGATGATCGGAAGCCCGGCGGTGCCCCCCGGCTCGCCATCGTCCGAATAGCGCTGAATGCCCGCGTTTTTACCTATTATATATGCAAAACAGTTATGCGAGGCGTCTTTATATGCTTCGCGCTTGCCCTTGAGGAAGGCGAGCGCCTCCTCCTCGCTATTTGCAGGCGCGCCGTGGCCGATGAACCGGGATTTGTTGATCACGACATCGTCGCTGCCCGGCTTATCGAGCGTCTTATAGCCTTCCAATCGCTATCCCCCCGGCAATACAATAGGCGTGAGCCCGATGGGCTCACGCCTATTGTATCGGGTTGCTCCGCCTATTTCAATACGATGTTGTGGTAGGATTTCTTTCCCTTGCGCAACATCAGCCCTTCGCCGGCAAAGTCGGATAGCGAAGCCTCGGCATCGGGAGAATCCACCGCAATGCCGTTTACATACACGCCGCCGCCTTGAATGAGCCTGCGCCCGTCGCCCTTGGATTTTGCGAGCGAGCACAGCACCATCAAATCCACAATGCGCTTATTCTGCTCGAACTGATCGCTGGTGATGGCGGTGGTGGGCACCGCGCCGTCCAACCCGCCGCCCGAGAACAGCGCCTCGGCCGCGCGCCTAGATTCCAAGGCTGCTTCTTCTCCATGCACGAGCGTGGTAACCTCCGTAGCGAGCACGACCTTTGCCTCGTTGATGGCGCTGTCCTTGAGCGCGGCCAAGCGGTTTACCTCGTCCATCGGCAAAAAGGTAAGCAGCGACAGGCAGTTTTTCACATCCGCATCGTCGATGTTGCGCAGGTATTGGTAAAAATCGTACGGCTTGCACTTCTCGCCGTCCAACCACAGCGCCCCGCCGACGGTCTTGCCCATCTTCTGGCCGTCGTGTGTAAGCAGCAGGCTGTAGGTCATCGCAAACGCATCCTCGCGCTCCTTGCGGCGGATCAAATCCGCTCCCGCCAGAATGTTGGACCACTGGTCGTCCCCGCCGATCTGCAGACGGCAGCCGTACGTCCGCCACAGGTGTAAAAAGTCGTACGCCTGCATGAGCATGTAGTTAAACTCCAGGAACGTAAGGCCCTTCTCCATCCGCTGCTTATAGCACTCGGCCGTCAGCATGCGGTTTACGGAAAAGTGCGCGCCGATTTCGCGCAGGAAATCCACGTAGTTGAGCTTGAGCAGCCAATCGGCGTTGTTCGCGATCACCGCATCGCCGGAAAGATCGACAAACCTACCCATTTGCTCGGCCATGCTCGCAACATTATGGTCGATGGTTTCGCGGGTGAGCACCTGCCTCAGTTCGCTCTTGCCCGAAGGGTCGCCCACCATGCCCGTCCCGCCGCCCATCAGAACGATGGGCCTGTGGCCCGCGCGCTGCAAATGCGCCATGGCCATAATGGGGATCGTGTGCCCGATGTGCAGGCTGTCGGCAGTCGGGTCAAAGCCTGCGTAAAACGTTACGCGCTCGTTGTCAAATAGCTTGTACAAGTCTTCCTCAAACACGACCTGCTTGAGGAAGCCCCTCTCCCTGAGTATATCGATGGGGTTTGCCATGCGAATCACCTCGTAATTGTTCTTGCCGCTGTCCGGACTAGGGCGTGTTCCTAAAGTCACCGCGATGCAGATTGCGAAAGATTTTTCGGCGTATCAAAGAGCTTCGTCGTTTTTCTTCGGCGGGGGGGGGGAACGCGGGGATACGCGTACCCGCCCGCGAGGCGCAAAGCGCCGATAAAAGGCTTAAAGATGCGCGCGCGGAGTTTAGAACACGCTCTAGGCGAACACCTCGCCCAGCGCCTTCATGCCCTTGTGGATGCTCTCTACATCGGGCATGGAAAAATTCAGCCGCAGCGTGTTTTTGTGGGTGCCCTTTGTACAGAAGAAATGCGTGCCCGGCACGTAAGCGACGCCCCTTTCCACCGCCTGCCCAAGCATCGCCTCGGCGTCGAACCGCTCGGGCAGCGCCGCCCACACGAACAACCCGCCCTCGGGGCGCGTATATGCGGTGCCCTGCGGCAAACAATGCATATCGCCAAGCATGGCCGAAAGCTTCGCGCCATAATCTCCGCAAATGCGCGCGATGTGCTCGTCCATGCGGCCCGAGCGCAAATACGCGTCGGCCAGCGCCTGATTAAGCCCCGGCGAGTGCACATCCGTCGATTGCTTAAGGATCACAAGCTTGCGACGAAACTGCGCGTCTTTCACTACCGCCGCGCCGACCCTGATGCCGGGTGAGATGATCTTGGAATAACTCGTAAGGTACACGACCCTGTCGCTTTCGTCGAACGATGCGATCGCGGGCAAGGGCTCGCCCGCATAGCGAAGATCGCGGTACGGGTCGTCCTCCATCAGCAAAAAACCATAGTGGGCCGCGAGCTGCGCCATTTTTTTGCGGCGGTTAAGCGGCATCGTCCGGCCGGAGGGGTTTTGGAACGTGGGGATCAGGTATACCGCCTTAGGGCTATGCGCCTTGCAAAGCTCCTCGACGGATTCGGGCAGCGCGCCGCTCTCGTCCGTTTCAATCGGCACGATCTTTGCCTGTAAAAGCTGCATGGCCTGCAGCGTGCCCAAAAAGGTGGGGTTCTCGGCGAGCACCACGTCGCCGGGGTTCACCAGCGCCTTAAGGCACAGCTCGATCGCCTGCGTGGAACCCTGCGTCGGCAGAATCTCCTCGGGCGCCGCGGCGACGCCCGCGCGGCCAAGAAACGCCGCGGTGGATTCGAGCAGCGGCGCATAGCCCTCCGTAGCGCCGTACTGCAAGAGCGCCTTTCCCTGCTCCTTCATCGCCCGCGCGGTATACTCGGCGATGATCTCGGGCTCAAAAGACGAGGGAGCCGGGTTGCCGCCCGCCAACGAAATGACGCCCGGCCGCGAGATGAGCTTAAAGATATCGCGGATCGCGGAACCCGTAACCCCCTCAAGCCTTTGGGCATATGTCCACTGTGCCATGTCGTTCCTCCTAACAGCATAAAACTTGCCGCCTTACCGAAAAAAACAAGCCGCCTTCTTTAAAGAAGGTGACTTGCGCCACGGTACCACTTCACTTCGCCTTGCGGCCTCGTGCGCGGCCGACACCGCGCTACGCTATAACGGGCGCCCCCGGCTTCGCCTACCGCCGCGTTCGCGGTTTCGGCTCGCGGCTCCGGAATGTATTCGCCCGCGCCCTCGCACCCCCTCGCACCCACCGGGGGCTCTCTTGGCTAAAGCTTTCGGGCTACTGGTTTCCATCATCGCCTATTTCGCTATAGTATGCCCACGCCACCCGCGTTTGTCAAGCGAAAGTTTGCGGCAGGCGCATTTTTGCATTTATGTTAAAATTGCCTATGCAACATGTTGCGCGCTTGCTATACTGTCCGTAAAAGGAGGAGGATATCATGGCTAAAACGCAAATTTGGGCTCACAGGGGCGCGTCGTTCGCCGCGCCGGAAAACACGCTTAACGCCTTTGCCCTCGCGCGGGACATGGGGGCCGACGGCATCGAGCTGGACGTGCATCTATCCTTGGACGGCGAGCTGATCGTCGCGCACGACGAAACGGTGGACCGCTGCTCCAGCGGAACCGGCCGCATCGCGGATATGACGCTTACGCAGCTCAAAGAGCTCGATTTTTCCAACCATAAGACGGGGTACCGCGGCGTGCGCGCGCCGACGCTGGAAGAAGTTTTTGCGCTGATCAAGCCCACGAACATGGTCATCAACGTCGAAATCAAATCAGGCGTCGTGCTCTACGAGGGCATAGAAGCTAAGTGCTCCGCTCTGGCCGCCGCGGCAGGAATGGCGGACAGGGTGTTTTACTCCTCTTTCAATCACTATAGCCTGTTGCAAATGAAGGCGGTCGAGCCCGGCGCGCGCATCGCCCCGCTGTACTCCGAGGCGATGATCGAGCCCTGGAAGTATGCCGCGGCAATCGGCGCGCAGGCCATCCACCCCTACTATCCAACCATGGCGACTCCGGGCATGATGAGGGGCCTTGCGGAATTGGGCGTTTTGTGCAATCCGTGGACGGTAGACGGCGAAAGCGAGCTGATGTGGCTAATTGGCCTCGGCGTCAACGCCGTCATCACCAACAAGCCCGACCTCGCGCTGAAGGTGCGGGGCGCATAAAAGGAGGCGGCGGCCCTGGATAGGCAAAAACTCGACTACAAGCGCACGTTTTTCATAGGCTTCGGGTTTTTCGCAAGCTCCATCGCGTGGTCGATGTACAACGCGTTCGTGCCCCCGATGCTCGAGAGCACCTATGTGCCCAAGCTGCTGGCGTGGCTGGGGCTGTCGGGCTCGCTGCTCACCACCGTAACCGGCGTTCTGATGACGATCGACAACATCTTCGGCGTGATCTTCCAGCCGCTGTTCGGCGCCCTGAGCGACAAGACGCGCACGAAAATCGGCAGGCGCATGCCCTACATCACCATCGGCCTGCCCATCAGCGCCGCGCTGTTTGCGTTGATTCCACTGGCGTCTTCTCTCGCGCCGTTTATGTTCATCCTGATCATCTTCAATTTCGTGATGTCCACCTGGCGCGCGCCGGTGGTGGCACTGATGCCGGATATGACGCCATCGGCGCTGAGAAGCCAGGCCAACGGCGTGATCAACCTGATGGGCGGCATAGGCTCTATGCTCGCGTTCGTGCTAGGCGGGCTGCTCAGAGATCTATGGGCGCCCGCGCCGTTCATGTTCAGCGCCGCGGTGATGCTCACCGCGCTCGTGTTTTTGCGTATTTTTGTCAAGGAGCCTGCCGGCGAAGCGGCATTGGAAGCGAAAGAGCCGGATGAAGAAGATAAATCCATCGGCGAGCTGCCGCCCGGCGAAAAATCCGCGCGCACGCGCTCGCTGCTGTTCCTGCTCTTGGCTATCTTCTTCTGGTTTAACGGCTACAATGCGGTGGAGACGTTCTTTACGCTGTACGCCACGAATGCGCTGGGCGTTACCGAGGGCTCGGCCGCAATGCTGCTGGCGTTTTTCTCGGTTACGTTCATCGCAGTGTCCATTCCGGCGGGGCTGTTGGCCAACCGCATCGGCCGCCGCAAGGCCATCCTCATAGGCCTTGCGGGCGTAACGCTTTTATTTCCCGCGTTGATCTTCATACAAAACCTCATGCTCATACGCATCCTGTTGCTGATCGGCGGCGCGTTTTGGGCGTGCGTCAACATCAATTCGCTGCCGATGGTGCTCCAGCTGTGCGCGCACAGAGATATCGGCAAATACACGGGCTACTATTATCTTTTCTCGTTCTCCGCCTCCATCACCGCGCCGATTCTCGCAGGGCGGATCAGAGATATCGTGGGCGACTATTCCACCGTATTCATCTACGCCGGCGTCGCCTATTTGCTCGCGCTGTTGTGTATGTCGCTGGTCAGGCACGGAGAACTTCCATCGAAAAAGCAGTCGGCGACAGAAATTTTGGATCAGTTGGACGGTTAAGCGCCTGCACGGTTGCGGCTTTCGGGCAATAAAAAGAAGGCATCCCACGATCTTTGTGCGGGATGCCTTCTGGCTGATGCCATTTGACTTCCTGCGACTCCGATTGCGGTTGCCTTCGCTGACAGTATGGCCGGATTGGAGAGCGGCATGCGCGGTAATTTTTTCCTATGAAACAAAGAATCCTGAAAAAATAATCAAAAACTGAGCGGGCGCGTACGTCGCCCAAATCCATGCGTCGCCGTGCGGGATCGGCTTGCCGATAAAGTCCTTCACGGCAATCAGTCCGTCCGATACGACGAACAGCAGGCCTGCCAGCGCCGTCAGCCAGAACACCCCGCCGCGCGCGTGCGCGAGGGCAAACGCGAACGAGGCCATCACGCCGATGGTCAACGCGTAAATCAGCAGGCCGACGCTCAGAAATGCGCTTCCCTTCGCGCGCATGGCGGCAGCCATCCACGCGGCGAACGTGGCGATGGAGTACAGCGTAATGGACGCCCACAGCGGCCCGACGGGCACCTGCTCCATCGCCGACAAAAACGCGGCGATATAGAAGATGTGGCCGATCAAAAACGAACCCGCGCCTACGATAAAGGGATCGCGGTATAGCTTTTTCAGCGGCGGAATCTTCGCCAGGCAAAGATCTCCGTGAAACCCAAACAGCATGCCCGGCAGCGCCAGCAGCGCGTAGCGCGAGCGGATGACGAGCGCGGCGATAACCGCAAGCAGCACAATCGAAGCGCTAATCCCCATTTTGATCTTCGTGCGTTTGTTCATTCAAAGGTCCCTCCCCGTTTTCCCGCGCCAACCGCTCGGCGGCCGTCATCAGCCCCGGCAGGATTTTCGCGCGGATAACCAACCCATTCAGGGCCGCAAGCGCTCCCTGCGCGCCTTGGATGCCCAGCTCGGTGGACTGAAGCATCAAATGGCGCGCGCCGTGTGCCCGGTTGTAGCTACGATCGCCATAGGCATCGTCTCCGACGATGGGATGCCCGGCATGCGCCATCTGTGCGCGGATCTGATGCGTGCGGCCGGTAAAAAGCTCTACCATAAGCAGCGCTTCCTCCGCGCGCGCTTCCAGGCGGCAGTACGCAAGCGCCACCGGAAGAGAGCCGGGCACGGCCCGATCGGAAATCGCAACCCGCGCTTGCCGCGCGTCCTTGGTAAGATATGCGCTAAGTTCGCCCTCCTGTGGCGGTTCGCCGATCACCAGACACCGGTAGCGCTTGCTCATCCGCCTTTCCTTGAACAGACGCAGCGCTTCGTCATATGCCTCGTCCGTCCGGGCAAAGAGCAACGCGCCGCAGGTAGCGCTGTCCAACCGGTGGCACGCGCGCGCACCGGGGTAAAGCGCTTGGACGCATTCTTCCATCGAGCCTTTGCCGACGCTTAAAAGGCCGCGAGGCTTGTCGACCGCAACGAGAAGCGCATCCTCATAAAGTATGGCGATCTCGGGCTTTAGGTACTCATCTGCGATAAAGACCTCCAGCCGGTCGCCCGCTCTTACGATATCCCGCGCGCCGAGCCTTTGTCCGTCGCGCTTGATATCCCTGTTGCGCAACGCGCGCTCAACCGTACCCTTGTGCGCGCACGGAAGAGCGTGGTGCAAAAATGCCTTGAGTTCCCACGTTCCTTCGATCACCCTGATAGCTATCATATACCCACCCTCGCCCGCTTTAGCACCGCCCCGCGCACGTCGAAGAGTCCATCCGTCAGGATGGCAATGCTAAACCGTAAGATGCAATGGCTTTAATGTAGAACGAGTTACAGCGCACATAAGATGTGCTCATGTTGCATGGTTGAAACACAAAATCCATAAAAGAAATGCTGAGGATAACGCCGGCGCAAAAAACTGCGGCGTCTATCTGGCTCACACGCGAGACCCCTTCGCCGTCAATCCGCGTCGGGAGAATCCCCCTCATAGGGCTCGGGCGTCGTAAGCGGCGGCATATTGCTGGGCAGCGCGGCGAGGAATTCCGGACTGACGCGCATAAGAGACAAGATTTCTCCCTTTTCGTTGACGAACGCCACGATCTTCTTTTCCATCATGCGGCGCGCATCCACCTTGGCGGCCGAAACCGGGTAGGTGGGCAAATCGGAAACATCCGCACCCTCCACGGGCGCGTCGTTCGTAACGCGCACGATATAGTAATGATCATTTTCCTCGATCGACGCGATGTTGATCTCGTAGCCCTCGGTAGGCTTCATGCCCGAAGCCGCCACGACGAGCAGGTAGCCGTTGGCAAGGCCGGGCACCTTGTCTTGATAGGTGAGAAGAGAATAGAGCGGCTTATCGCCCGTATAGGCGTAGTCGAACGTCTCGTGCTCCACCTCGGTTCCCGGTTTTTCCAGTTCTTCCGGGTCGACATCCGCCCGAAGCAGCGCATCGATCTCCAGCGGCGGTTCGTCCGCGGCGCGAAAAGGCACGGATGCCAATGCCTGATAAGAAGCAATCTCCTGCCCCAGAGGCGCGGCAAAGGCGCGGTACGTCAACACCGCTTCGTCTTTTTGAGGGCTAATCAAGGTAGCATAAAAGTACATGCCGAGCGTCTCGTCAAAATACAGCGTCATATCGCCGTCCGCAGACGATAACACGATGCGGTGCGAGCAACGCAATTCCGGCGCATATTCCTCGGGCAGCGTCTCGGCAGGCATACAGGCATAGAGCGCATTGAGAAGCGATTCACACTGCGTACTTCCGCCCTCCAGCAAGCACGACGAATTCTCTCCCAAGCTGCGGAAAAAAATTCTGACGCTGGAAATATTCTCCTTAGGAAAAGCATCCGAGAGCATGCGCGGCGCTTCCTTGCAGCCGGCCTGTACAAGGCAATAGACAAACATAGCAAACAATGCTAAAAATCTGCGCAATTCAACAACTCCCGCGCAAGAACTCTCTTCATTATACACTACCGCCGCGCGCACGAAAAGAACCGGGCGGCAAATTGCGATCGCGATGTTTAGAAACCGGAATCGTTGCGCATCCTAGTCGCGAAGGAGGCGAAACAAACTTGAACAAAAAAATGATCCTTTTGGTTACCGTGTGTCTACTGGGCACTCTTCTGATCGCGGGCTGCACAAGAAACAGCAACACGCCCACGCCCACGCCGATGAGCACGCCCAGAACATCCCCGATGTCTTCGGTCGCTCCCATCGCGTCACCGTCGCCGAGCATCGTACCCTCGGCATCCCCCTCCAATAGCCCCATGACTTCCTCCGCGCCGACAACCGGCGCGGATACGTCCGATTTGGACGCGGCGAAGAAAATCGAGGGCGCCGTGGATAAGCTATCCGAAGTCAAAAAGTCCGTCGCGCTGGTCAACGGCAACAGGGCGCTTATAGCTGTGGAATTCGATTCCGCCTATAAGGGCGCTATGACCGACCGCATCGAACAGATGATCGCGGACGCCGCCAAGGAGGCGGATTCTAAGGTTACCGAAGTTTCCGTTACCGACGACCCCAATATGCTCGACGACGTGCGCGATATGCGCTCCAAAGTCGACGGCGGCAACTTAATGGAAGACATCAAGGCCGAATTTGACAAGCTGGTACAGAGAATTAAACCAATGGCATAGTGGGACGGCGTTTGCGCCGAGTGCCACCGCGCCGCCGCGCCGCCCACCTGTTCAAGGTGGGCGTTTTCGTCGGGGCACACTGCGCTTCGTTCCCCCGCAACACTGCGGTGTTGTGGGGGAACATCCGCTTCGTGGCCCCTTCTCTTCCTCAAAACCGCCGAGGCGATT
>JAVBNW010000107.1:0-21647 GCA_031551255.1 Eubacteriales bacterium
AATCGCCTCAGCGGTTTTGAGGAAGAGGAGGAGCGGCGGAATGAACGAGCTTTCGTGCCGCAGCACGGAAGCGAGCGATATGAAGCCCGCGACGACGACAATAGCAATCCGCCGGGCCCCTATTCATACCGCAGCGCCTCGATCGGATCGAGCAGCGCCGCCTTATTGGCCGGGTAGTACCCAAAAAACACCCCGATGGCCATCGCAAAGCCTACCGCCAGTAGAATGGAAGCTATGCTCGGCACCGACACCGCCCCCAGCAGCATACTGGCGAAATAGCCAAGCGCCCACCCCAGCGCGATGCCGATCACCCCGCCGATCAGGCAAACGATGATGCTCTCCACCACGAACTGTACGCGGATGTTCGCGTTCGTCGCGCCCAGGGCCTTGCGCGTGCCGATCTCGCGCGTGCGCTCGGTGACGGATACGAGCATGATGTTCATCACGCCGATGCCCCCTACCAACAGCGAGATGCCCGCGATGACGGACAGGGCGATCGTAATCATGCCCATCATGGAATCCACCTGCTCGGTCATGCTCTCCATGCTCATCGCGGATACCTTAAAATCCTCGTTGCGCTCATAGTATTTGTTGAAAAACTCCTCCGTCTGCACGGCAAAATCCTTGCTGGATACGTTTGCGACCGTCTGCACGGTAAAGCTCGTATAGCCGTCGTCGCCCCCGGCGATCCGCTGCGCGGCGGAGAGCGGAATGTACAGGCCCGTGCTTACGTCTTTTTCCGACGCCGACGAAGCGCCGAACAGCGCGGACGCTTCGTATTTGTACACGCCTACGACCGTAAACACGTGAATCTCCTGCCCGATCTTCACCTTGATCTCCTGCCCGAGCGCATTTTGCTGGTCGCCCTTGAACATGTTGTTTACAAACTTATCCGATACGATGGCGACTAAGCGCGCGCCTTCCTCGTCGCGCTGGGTAAGGTTGCGGCCCTTGAGCATGGTGACCGCGTTGACGGCCATGTACTCCTCGTTCACGCCCGATACGCTCACGTTGGCGTAGAGCCTTTCATCTTGCGCCTTGCCGCTGCCGGCCGATTTCGTGATGCTGACGCCCGCGATGGAATCGCCGTAGCGCTGCCGGTAAAGGCTGAGCATGTCGTCCGAAACCCTATCCTCCTCGTTAAGGGTGGCGGAGGACGAGCCGCCCATGCCCCCTCCCCCGGTTTCGCGCCCCTGCTCCTGCACTCTAACGGTGATGTTCGACGCGCCCAGCGAGCTCATGGACGACGATATGAAGCCCGACATCCCGTCGCCTACGGTCAGGATGGCGATGACGGACGCGATGCCGATGATGATGCCCAGCATGGTGAGGATCGCGCGCATCTTGTTGGCGCGTATGCCCTCCCACGCAAGGCGCATGCTCTCCAGAATGCTCATGCCGCCGCCTCCGTATTTTCAAAAATCCGCCCGTCCTTCATAGTGAGAATGCGCCCCGTCTCCTGCGCAAGCTCTTTGTTGTGGGTGATGAGCACGATGGTCTTGCCCTGCTCACGGTTGAGCTTGTGAAAAAGATCCATCACCAGCCGGCCCGTCTGGCTATCGAGCGCGCCGGTGGGCTCGTCGGCCAGGATGATCGCGGGATCGCACGCCATGGCGCGGGCGATGGCCACGCGCTGCTTCTGGCCGCCGGAAAGTTCGTTGGGCAGGTGATCCATGCGGTCGTCCATCTCCACCAGTTCGAGCAACTCTCTCGCCCTCTGTGCGCGCTCCCTCATGGAATAGCCGCTGTACATCATGGGCAGCTCCACGTTCTTGCGCGCGTTGGAGCGGGGAATGAGGTTAAAGTTCTGAAACACAAAGCCTATCTTGCTGTTGCGGATGTAGGAAAGCTCCCTGTCGTGCGCCTGTTCGATGACGGTGTCGTCGATGGTGTAGCTGCCCTCGGTCGCCCTATCGAGCGCGCCGATGATGTTCATCAGCGTAGATTTGCCGCTGCCCGACGCCCCCACGATCGACACAAACTCTCCGCGCTCCACGCTCAGGCTGATGCCGTGCAGGATCTCCAGCTCGTTGGGCTGGCCTACATAAAAGCGCTTGATAATATCGCGCATATCGATGATGGTTCCGCTCATCGCATCATCCCTCCCAACAGCCCTCCGCCCGCGCCCGTGGCCGCGCCCGCTCCGCCGGAGGCCCCGTCGCTAAAGAGTAGCTGCTGGCCGATCAGCGCGCGGTAGTTGGCCGCGATGCCGATCACGCGCGTGGATTCGCCGATGCCCTCGCCCGACACTTCGATGCTCAGATCCGTCTCGATCCCCGTCTGAACGGGAACTTCCCTCAGCAGCAGCGAGCCGTCCTCCTGCTGGTCAAGCACGATCAAGCAGGTCTGTCCGTCGTCCCTTACATACACGGCATCGTACGGCACGGCGAGCACATTTTCCCTTTCTTGCGTAACGATGCTCAGCCGCACGCTCATGCCGATGCGAAGGCCGGTATCCTCAGATTCCACCGCGATGTCCGTCGGGAACAGAATGTCGCCGCCGGTGATGGTATTGCCCGAACCATCCTTTTGCGAGGTGGGGGCGACGCTCTTGATCGCGCCCTCGTACTGCGCGCTGCCGGTCGCATCGCTGCGGATGAGCACGCGCATGCCGGGCTCTACGGCGCCGACGTCGTACTCCTTGATCGTGGTGCTGACGGTCAGGCGGTTTACGTCCTCAATCACGAACAGCAGCCCCGAGCCGGACGCGCCGACCGTAGCGTACACCGCGGTGACCGTACCCGACGTCGGCGCGGCGATAGCGGCGGCGTCAAGGTCGTCCTTCAGCTGTGCAAGATCCAGCAGCGCCGAATCGTTGTTGGCGTTCACCAGCGCGGTATCCATGCTGTTTTTGTTGGCCTGAAGCGAGGTCTGCGCCGAAACTTTGGCCGCCTCCAGCGACTTCTGCGCGGACAGGTAGGCCTGGTGGGTGGTTTCGATGTTGTCCTTATATTCCTTGAGCGTCGTTTCGGCGTTGTTCTTAGATGCCGTCAGCTGTTTGTCGGCATTGTTCAGGCTTTCCTTCGCGTTGTCGTAAGCCTGAAGCTTTGCGTCATAGGCCGATTGCTTGACGTCGTAGGCGCTGCTCAGCGTGCTCAAGTCCGCGCCCGATCCCCCCGTGCCCTTGCTCGCGGTGGAATACGCCTGTTCCTTGGCCGCAAGGTCGCTCTTGGCGTTGGCGAGGGAGAGGTTGGCGGAATCGACCTGCGCGCTTCTTGCGGCAACCGCGGCCGCCAGGCTCTGGTTCGTAGGATCGGCCTGATAGTCGGAGGCCGCCTGTTCATAGGCTGTCAGCGCGCCGGCGTAGTTCGCCTGCGCATCCGAAACCGCCTTTTGCGCCTTTTGTACGCCGTCGTACGCATTGTCGATCGCCGTTTGATCCTTGGCGGGCGACGAATGGTTGTTCAGCGCGTAGGACGCCTCGCTCAGCTCCGCCTCCGCCTGAGTCAGCGCGCTTCGCGCCGAATCCAGGGAGGATTGCGAGGTGCTTACGGAAATCTCCTGCGACATGACGCCGGAATTTTCGCCGCGCTCCAGCTGCGCAACATAGTCGTCGTACGTCTTTTGCGCCTTCTGCCAGTTGTTGTACGCGGTGGTCGCCGAGTTTTCGGAGCTGATGACCGAAGAGTTTTTTCCCTCGTCGAGCGCCGTCTTGGCGGCCGTGTAGGTATCGCGCGCGGTCTTCACCTGCTGCTGCGCGCTCGCCGCCGAGACGCCGATGGAGGTTTCTCTGGACTTGATCTGATCCTCCAAATCCTTCGTGTTCAATTCACACAGCAAATCGCCCTTGTTTACGATATCCCCCACTTCCACATACACGGCATCTACCTTATAGTTGAGCGTGGAGTATACGTTGACGCTGCTGGCGCTTTCAACCACGCCGGTCGCGCTGATGGCGCTGACGAGATCCGTGTAGGCAAGCGTGGTGACGTCGCTGAGCGCGTGCGTCGAGGCCGCGTTCGCCGGTCGTACGATCAGGAACACCGAGACCACGGCTACGGCGGTAATAAGCGCCGCAGCCCCGACAATCATCCCCTTTTTCTTTGGCTTTCCGCCCTTATGCATGCTGTTTTCCCGTTTATTTTTTGCGGATGTATCCTTTGCGTTTGTCATGTGCGTCGCTTCCATTTTGCAAGCCCCTTTCCAACTTTTCTGGCATGAGAATAAATCTTTTAGGTGAACTCAAAATGAACGCTTCCGTTCATATTCAGTTCATAATCCGGCCGTACACTCGGCCTATCGGATGAAAAGCGATTCCAGGAGGTCTTGCCCATGACGAACATACTTGTTGTCGAGGACAATAACAGCCTACGTCGGCTCATGCGCATTCATTTGGATCGCGCTGGCTATGCGGTCTACGAAGCGGCGGATGGGGTGGACGCCTTAAAGGTGCTCGACAATACGCCCATTCACCTGATGGTTGTGGATGTGATGATGCCTAGAATGGACGGCTTTGAGCTGACCGGCGAACTTCGGGGGGCGAAGATCAAGATACCCGTGCTCATCGTCACCGCGCGCGAAGCGCTGGAGGATAAGCGCACCGGCTTTCAGCTGGGCGCGGACGACTATATGGTAAAGCCCATCGATATGGAAGAGATGCTGCTGAGGATCGAGGCGCTTTTACGCCGCTCCGGCATTAGCGAAAGCCATTTGATGTCGGTGGGCGGCATGGCGCTTAACCAGGATTCTTTGACAGTTACCCGCGGGGCGCGGATCGCGGTGCTTCCGCAAAAGGAGTTTTTCTTACTGCAAGCGCTCCTTTCCTACCCCGAAAAGATCTTTACGCGCCAGGCTTTAATGGATGAGATTTGGGGCTATGACAGCGATACGGACCCCCGCACGGTCGACGTGCACATCAAGCGGCTTAGGGAGCGCTTTCACGATTTTGACAATTTCAGCATTGAAACGGTGCGGGGGCTCGGCTATAAAGCGGTGGTCAGGGCATGAAGAAGCTGTATATACGGTTTGCGCTGCTGCTGGTTTTGATGGTGTTTATATCGACTTTCGTCGCAACCGGCTTCGCATTTTTGATCGGCAACTTTGTTTTGCCCTACTTTACCAATCGCGGCTTTGGTATGGCCATGTGGCTAAGGGATCTTCTGATTCCGATTTTGACCCTCGTAAGCTCTTCGCTTTTAATATCCTTTACCTCAAAAAGAGCCGTGGCGCCCATCATTGCCCTTTCCGCCGCAACGCGCCAAGTGGCGCAGGGCGATTTCGACATTCAGATAAAAGATTCGAACCGGAAAGACGAGATTGGCGTGCTGGAGCGCAACTTCAACCTGATGGTGAAGGAACTCAAGAGCAATGAGTTCATGAAAAAAGACTTTATTGCCAACGTATCCCACGAGTTTAAGACGCCGCTCGCCATCATTCAAGGCTACGGAAAGCTGCTGAACGCAGACGACCTGCCTGAGCAGGAGCGACGCGAATATGCGAATACGATTCAGCAGGAGAGCCGACGGCTCCTTGCGCTCACCACCAACATCCTTCGCCTTTCCAAGCTCGACAACCAGGCCTTCCACGCCGCCGCAACACGCTTTTCTCTGGATGAGCAGCTGCGCCAGGCCGTGCTCCTGCTTGCGCCGAAGTGGAACGAAAAAAATATCGGTATGAACGTGGAGCTTGAGCCGTGCGAATGGATGGGCGACGAGGAGCTGCTCTGGGAAGTATGGATCAACCTGATCGACAACGCCATCAAGTTTTCGAATGAAAGCGGCGCGATTTTCATTGCATTGCGTCAAACGGAAGAAGGCGTCCAAGTCCTTATCCGCGACGGCGGCGCCGGCATGGACGAAGAGACGAAATCGCACATTTTCGATCCGTTTTTTCAGGGAGACACCTCCCTTTCCCAGGAAGGCAGCGGCCTTGGCCTGCCGATCGCGAAACGAGTTGCGATGCTTCACGGCGGCTTCATCGAAGTGGAAAGCGCGCCCGGAAAGGGCACGCAGTTTGCGGTGACGCTGCCGGTCGCGCAAGAATAGCCCTTTCGCGCCTTTGAGCGCCGCCGGATACGCCCTCCCGCGGGATGCCGCGGGAGGGCGTCGTTGTGTTTCCGGGGGATTGCTGTTATCGTATACCATAGATATCTTAAAAGTGGGATGAGACTATGAAAACCATTCTTATCGTGGAAGACGACAGCGATTTGCGCAGGGGTCTTACGCTCGCGCTTGAAAAAGAGTATCGGGTTCTGAGCGCGCAAACGACGCGCGAAGGGATGGATCATTGTAAGCGCGGGGGCATCGATTTGGCGCTGCTGGACATCGGGCTGCCCGACCTAAGCGGCCTTGAATTTCTGCGCGAAATCCGCCGAACATCCCATCTTCCGGTCGTGCTGCTTACCGCGCGCGATCAGGAGACGGACGAGGTGGCGGGCTTTCTCTCCGGCGCGGACGACTATATTACAAAGCCCTTTTCCCTGGCGGTGCTCAGGGCACGCGTAGAGGTGCGGCTTAGGAGCGCGCAGGGCGAGGGCGAGACGCTCGTGCGTTGCGGAGTATTTGCGTTGGATGCCATGCAGCACCGCTTTTTTCGCGGCGGCGAGGAGATTATCCTCAGCGCTACCGAATTTAGGCTGCTGAGCTTATTGATGAACCACGCCGGCCAGACTTTGACGAAGGAGAGAATCATCGGCGCATTGTGGGACGACAAGGGCAACTTCGTAGACGAAAATGCGCTGGCGGTAAATATAAGCCGGCTGCGCGCCAAGATCGAGGACGATCCGAGGCGCCCCCAAACCATAAAAACCGTGTACGGCATCGGCTATATATGGACGAAGGAGTGATGCAAGTACACTACCTACCCTATATCGCACTGGGAATTTCGCTCGCGCTGTGCGCGACCGCCGCGCTCCTGTCGCGCGGATATGCGCGTCGTATGGCCGCGACCGTGGATAAGGTGCTCGACCACGTCTTGCAAAAAAAGCCTTTGCCCGCCGCCGATACCATCGGAGACGATTATCTATCCAAGGTTGCCCACAAGGCGAATCGCGTCGTGGACATCCTGGCGACCGACGCCCTGCGCGCGCAACAGGATATGCAAACGATTCAGGGCTTTCTTGCGGATCTATCTTTTCAGATGAAAACGCCGCTGGCGGGCATCATAACGTATTCCGAGCTGCTGATGGAGGGCGGCCTTTCTGTGCAGGAGAGCGGGGCCTTGCCGGGGCGCATTCATACGGCCGCATACAGCCTCCATTGGATGATGGACTGCCTGGCGAAGATATCGCGGCTCGAGGCAGGCCTCATCGCGCTATGTCCGCGGGCGCAGGGCATACGCGAAACGCTGGGCGCCGGCGTGGATGCCGTGCGCGCGCCGGCGGCCCGCAGCCAAATCCTTATTTCTATAGAAAACTTTGAAGACCGCCCGCTGTATCACGACAGGAAGTGGAGGCAAGAGGCGTTTGCAAACGTGCTTGAAAACGCCCTTAAATATAGCCCGGAAGGCGGCACTGTCGCGATATCGGTGGAGGCGCTGGCGCTGTACACCAAGGTAAATATAAAAGACCGGGGCATCGGCATCCCGCCTGGCGAGCTGAACATGGTATTTCAGCGGTTCTACCGCGGAAGCAATGCTCGCGACAGCGAGGGCACCGGCCTGGGGCTTTACCTGGCCTCACTCATCCTTCGCAACCAAAACGGATATATTGCGGCGGCGTCCGGCCCGAAAAAGGGCACGGTTTTTTCGCTATTCTTTCAAAACTGTAAGAACTAAAAGCGCTTCCGTCAGAAAATCGTAAACCTTGCGGCCTATACTGTAGGCATAAGCTAATGGCGGCGGAATCCCGCTACCCTGAACAAGGAGGCCGATTTTGTGACCATACTTAAGGCCCATTCGCTGAAAAAGCACTACGGGGAGGAGCCAAACCTCGTTCGCGCGCTGGACGGCGTGGATATCGAAATCGAATCCGGAGCGTTTGTCGCGGTGGTGGGAACATCCGGCTCGGGCAAGACGACGCTACTGCATATGCTCGGCGGGCTGGACCGCCCCACGCAGGGGCGCGTTACCGTGGGCGGACACGAGCTTTGCGCCATGTCCGACGACGAACTGACGGTGTTCAGGCGGCGCAATGTAGGGTTTGTGTTTCAGCATTACAACCTCGTGCCCATCCTGAGCGCCTATGAAAACATCGCGCTGCCCATCGAGCTCGACGGCAACACGCCCGACGCCGCGTTTATCGATGAAATCCTTAACGCTCTCGGCCTTGAAGATAACGCGAGAGTCTACCCGGCACGCTTTCCGGGGGGCAGCAGCAGCGCGTGGCAATCGCCCGGGCGCTCGCGGCCAAACCCGCCATTCTCCTGGCCGATGAACCAACGGGCAATCTGGACAGCAAGACGAGTCAGGATGTATTGGGCATTCTAAAAACTTCTTGTGCCAGATTTCGCCAAACCATGCTCATGATCACTCACAACGAGCAAATTGCCCAGCTGGCCGATCGGATCATCCACATCAAGGATGGCCGCATTATCGGGGAGGGCAGTGCGCGATGAAAAACAACAACGCTCCGGCGATCCGCCGCCTGGCCTTGCGCAGCCTTCGCGCCGATCAAAAGCGCAACTTCTTCATCGTTGCGGCCATCGCCCTGACGACGCTGCGGCATACGGCTTGTTCAAACTGTTCCAGCAGCAGGCGACGTATGCGGTGTTCCGCTATCCCGCCATCCCCGCGCTCGCCGTGGCGCTGCTCGTGGCGGCAATCTGTTTGTGGACACCCCGTTTGGCATATCGTTCCATCGCCAAGGCAAGCGTCGCATAAGCTGCTCAAGCAGGTTGAGCAGGCATAACGGCCTGCGGGAGGCGGCATGGTCGGCGTGCCGGCGATCAATACGACCATCGACGGGTACAAGATCGGGTCGGACGGCGCGAATCGGTAAAATAAAATAAGCACAACGGCAAGACGTAGAAAGGGGCCTATGCCCGGCAATCATTTGATCATGGGATATCGGCTCCTTGATAATTCGCACTACAAGTTTTACGTTCAAAACAAGGGAATGGGTAATGCTTTTGAGTTAGCCCTGATATAGCATTTTCTTTATGGGCCGGATTTTTCTCCGTGCGAGTTTTTCAAAGATTTGGGGGGAGACATCGTTTCTATACCCGCGGAAGAGTTAAGATCCCCAAGCTATCTCCGCCAACCTCCTTATGAGCACCGTGCTTCGTGGTATACGGATAAAGTCGCAGAAGCATAGGGCGTTGATCGAAGATTTTTACAGTTGGAGAAAATAGACCGCACAGAGGGAAGGGCGCCAAATTGAAGTGGCGGTTCTCCTTGTATAAGCTACATATTTTCTCGCTTCATTTTTTGAATATGTTGCAGATGGATGCCGATGTGTCCGACACCGAGAAGAACCACCGCCACAATCATCCAAATTACTTTGCCATAGACGCCAAGCAGCAAAAAGGCTAATACCGGCAAAGTCGCGCCCGGTGCAGGAATACCGCAAAAAGGGCGATAGAAATTATCAAGCGTGGGGGTATTAAAATATCTGACCCAATATAGTTCATATATCAGCATCAATATAAAAGATGCAACCAGCCATAAGCTCCACATAGTAAATGCCCGTATATTGGAGTCGCTGAACATCAGCGCACAGCAAGTAACCAAAGCTTGCCCAATCCGCTCCATTACAAGCAATATCTTGTTTTCGCCGGATGGATTGTAACCCTCCGGTTGTTTCTTTGCCCACATTATATTGGGAATGAACAGCATCAGCAAGTATATTAGCCCCACATAGGAAAATCCAAAATGTCCCATAATCATCTACCCTGTTTTTTATTCGATGGGCAATCCACGCTGTCGCAAAAATTACAACTTATCCCAATATCCCTTCTGGAATTGTATCTTGCCGTCTACGATGTGGAAAAACCGCAGCCGCGCAACCCCAGCGGGTCACGCCATTCCATGATCGCCCACTCGCCGTCCTCAAACATATTCTCAACGATACAAGCCATCTCGGCGGCGGAAAACTCGGCTTTGAAAGTTTCGTGGATCGCTGCCCTGCCGGCGAGGGGAGCGTTCGCAACCTGATGATTTACCGCGTCCGCGCCGTACATGGCGGCAAGCGCATCGGCGTCTGCCCGATTGAACGCTTCGACCCAACGGTTCAACACTGATTTAGGGCTGTTTGTATAGCGTTTAAGCGCCTCGCGGATAAAACCCCATCGCATTTTTACCGATGCCGTGCCAAGCCGCAATTTCGGCCTCACTATACTCTGCAAGCGAGGCGATGTCTGCAACACCTTGGGCCTCTAAGGCGCGATGAGCCGGCGCGGCAAGTTTTTGCATCAATTCATCGAAAGTCATTGTCTCCACCTACTTCAAAATGTCCAAATGTCGTCTCAGCCGTCTTCCAAGTATTTGGACCATCGTCACCAGCGGCGTGGCGGTGTTGTCTCTGTAGAAGCTATCAAAGCAATCGCAATATCGCCGTCTATCGGTGAACTTCACATCCATAGGCGGATAGCCGCGCCGCATGAGCACAAGGTTAAGCGCAAGCAGTCCCGTTCTCCCGTTGCCGCCGATAAAGGGAGCCGCTTTTCTGTTTTTTGCCCCGGGGCAAGCTGCCCCACCTGTACCGACACAAGGCGTGGCTGCGGCAACTCTTCACATGCGCCTATAATCCGCACAGGGGCAGAGTGGTAAACACCCTTATCATCCGGCCTGTCCATCAGAACCAAGGAATGGATGTCTTTGACGGCCTTTGGGGATATGGCGGTTTTGTCGCTCGCAAATTGATGCGCATACGGGAAAGCATCCCGATATCCCATGGCCTCCAAGTGGCCTTTGAGGAGCTTTTTGACAATGATCACGCCTTCTAAAACGAGCGCCGTTTCGCGCAGCGTCAAGGTGTCCCCTCGATGGCGTTGGAGTTGTAAGTAAACTCCAACGAAATTCCTCTTGCGGCCACTTTAACTCCCCCTGCGTCAGTGTGCGGCGCCCGTCCATCAGCCGGTTTCACTGCGTCGGCAGGAATGAAATAGGAGCGGCCTCGTTTCACAGCGCCCTCGATTTTGTCCTGTTCGCACAGTACGCGGACGCGCCGGTCGGATAAACCCCCACTGCTCCGCTGCCTATTTCACGCTGATATAGTCCACACAATTCACTGTGCTTTCTATAACAGAATATCCGATTATCGGAATAATATCGAGACTGTACTCCTCAAAATAAATTGTATTATTTCTTGCCTTTAATAATGAAAAGTAGCTGCCGCGCAAACCGGCTGTGGTAAAGTCGGATGAAGTTCTTGACTATTACGAAATCGAGATGTGGTAAAAAACAAGCATCCTCCTTGGACGTCGGTTCACAAATCAAATGAAGAAGATGCCGATCTTTTATTTCTCTAATCTTTTCTTGCAATCTAACAGCACGTAGATGTCGGCAAGAGATTCGGGTTTAGTTATGTCGAATACCACCGGGAAGGTAGGCATCTTCCCCATTGTCTTGGCATCATGAATGCGTTGTTTTGTTTGTACGCTAATATTGTCGCTTAGAACTTCCGCGCGGTTTTTCTCCTTAAACCAAACCGCCACACTGAAATACCCTTCAAAAACATGTAGCCAATAAAGATTTTTTTCTTTTTTTGTATCCCTCGACGTTATCCAGAAGTGTTGCCCTTTTGCGAACCACGCCTTGTGGGGTATATACCACTGCCATTCCTGTTCCATGTCCAAACCGGGCAGCGCATCCTGGAGCGCTTCGTATGCGGCGTAACTGTCACCCAGCGTTTGCTCTAACACCTCGTTCGTCGGTGCCATTGCAGGGTCTCTTAATCGTAGCTTTTCGCTGATGTTCATTTTTCCTCTCCCTTTGTACAAAGGCTATCAAGTTAAATCAAAATAGCAACTTTTACATCTTTATCGAGTACGATATCTTCCTTCTTTCGAATTGCCGCTTTAAGTGGAAGCAAGTAAATATCTTGTTTCGTGTCAAACCAGATGGCAGTTTGCCATTCGCTGTTGCCGATTTGGGCTGTTATTTTCATTCGTCCCCAACCTTCTTCCAAATGTTTAAAATTATCTCTTATTTCTGTCGATAGTTCTTTGGGAAGCGAAACGAAGGTCCAGCCAACCATATCGGCCGACGCAGAGTATCGATAAACTTTTGCTGAAAATTCATATTTAAAACTGTTACTTTCCATTTGATACACCTCCGAAAATATAAATTTTCTGTATTCGACTTATCCGGCTAGAGGCGATCAGGTTTTTGCGAGTACTGCGATTAGCTTTTTCGCAACCTCGGCATCGGCTGCCTACGTTGGCTCAAAATCATAGGGAATGTTTGGGGCCATGTCTATCCTACTCCCGCTATATACATATTTGTTTAGCTCATCTGCCAAGGCGGAGTAATGTATCAAGGTTACTTATCTCTCGATAAGTAGCCTTTTTATTATACACTCAATCCCATCCCAAAACAACGACAAAGGAGGTTAGCCCTATGACGGAGATCGCGGTGCCTTTGCGCATTCTGTGCAGTTACAACAATCAAAAACCAAGGATTTAAGGGAGATTCACTTAGCCTGGCAGGAGCTGTCCGAACCTGCCTGAAACGGCTGATTTCGGCCAGTTTCCGCGTTTCCGTCGGTTGGCGCAGCCCGGCTATAAAGCCCTTCGCTGCCTTAAAACAGTCTTGAACTGAGCCGCTTTATGTCACCAGAGTTCCAGCGGCACAGCAGCGCAGCAGTGCCATTGGAACCGGGTTCGGATAGCTCCCGTCAGGCCAAGCCCGATGGCCTGTCTCAGGCAGATTCGCGCGTATAGTCCGCAATAGGTGCAACCCTTGCCGGCGGTAAACTTCTTCGTCTTCCGGCCATTTTTGTACAGCGTATAGGCGGCAGCGGTAAACCGCTTGGGGAGCTTCCCCCTAAATGCGTCATACCGCCCGGCACCTTGGCGATTGATGTGCTGGGAGATATCGTCGGCGGCGCGTTCGGTGTGGTTGAGGCGTCGCTCAATCTCCGCTTCGTCGGCGACCATATACATAGGCACGTAATTGTCCACGGTCACGATGCCGAACAGAGCCGCAACCGGGTAGGCGCGCTGGAAAAAACGCTCCGCATCACCGGTGGTACCTCCGCAGTTGAGAACGACATAAGAGTAGATGTTTTCGCTCGCCGCTATTATTAACTTATCCAGGAACTCGACGAAAATCATCGGCAGGCCGAAGTAGCATACCGGCACGACGAAGCCAAGCTTGTCGCCCTCGGCAAATTCGAATGCGAGACGCCCGGCACGTACACAATCGGCGATATTGATCAGGCGATCGTCGGTTTGGCGGGCAATCCTCTCGGCAACAAAATTGGTGTTGCCGGTAGCGGTAAAATAGAAAATTATTTCCGCGCCTCATGTTATCAATAAACTCTATCTATTATAGCGTTTTGACGGTTCTTTCACAAACGTTTGTACATGCGGAATCAGGGCGCGCCCTTTTTATTTATCATGCGCTACCGTTCATGTAGAAGGGTGATGATGGCAAGGCTGGAGAAGGGACGCGCCATGCCGGATTGCGCGGCGGTGCGTAGGCGATCTTCCCCCCCACAACTTGATGTTAATGAGATTTTGCAGAAGGTAGAGATGGAAAGCCCCGCGGTATGTCAATCGACATCTTGGCCATGGTGAAGAGAAAAACGAGACCCTACTTGGCGTGTATGTGAACAATATGTGGTAAAGGCAGGAAGGAGGTATTGGTGATTGCAGGCCAAATCAGGCCTAACCACGCCATTTTTATCGCAATCTATCTAGCTAATATCGAGCGTGACAAAGTTTCTCCGCGCCAGCGCTGAATCTCAAGAGGCTGATAAAGTACGGGATGACCCTTGAACGGCCAGCGCAAACGCCGGCCGTTCGACTTTTGGGGGTAACGGGAGCAAGCTGTCTTCCCATGATCTGGAATAAAGCTTGTTGATTTCTTCGCTTTTGTCAAAAGACCCGCAATATAAAAGGGTTTTCATGGTGCCTGTCAACACCCGTACTTGTCAGGAGAAGTCGCTGATAAATGCAGGCGCGACATGCAGCATCATTTTTTTATTGACGCGAATTGCGGGCAAGCGTTATCATGACACGAAAGCTAACTTAAATTAGCTTATGGAAGAAGGCGAAAAACATATGCCGCGAGGAGCGAATACGAAGGAAAAAATCTTTCTTTCCGCCGTAGACTTTTTTTCGGAGAAAAACTATAAGCAATGTACGCTCAAGGAAATCGCGGCGGCGGCGGGGATCAGGGCCGCGAGCGTTTATAAGCATTATGAAAATAAGGAAGAAATCTTAAGCGAGATTCTCGCTTATTACAGCGAGAACTTTACAAAACACAGAACGCCGCTGGAAGAGGTGCTTGAAGCCGCAAGGACAAAGCCGCTTGACGAAATTCTGCCGATGCTTTTTTACACCTTCGGAACTGATGCGGAATACGGCCGCATGATGAAGCTGACCAAGATCGTCATGAGCCTGCGCTTTGAATACCCGGACGCCAAAGCCGTGTATGTCACGGAACATCTCGAAAAGCCCACGCAGTATCTACACACGGTTTTTTTATCCCTGATACGGTCCGGCCGTCTGAAGGATTTTGATTATGCGACGATGTCGTTCCACCTGATCGCCTTTTCCAATATGCTCATAACGATGAGCATGCTGGGCAGCACAAAAGCCGAGTTGGATAGGCAGTACGCGGATGGTATCGCCATGTTTTCCAGGGGGATGATGAGCCTCCGGCGAGAGAAAGGCGAGGGTTCACAATGAATAACCATGCCAAATTTAGCATCCGATTCAAATTGCTATTTTCACTGATGACTACGCTGCTCTCGTTTCTTCTTCTCGGCGCGGTCGGGTACTCCAGTATACTCAAGCTCAACGACATCATGGAGTATAACGAAGTTTTTGTCATAAAATCTCTGGTGCACCTAAATAACATCACCTTTGACGTCGGTCAGATTCGCGCCGCGCTGCGCGATAACGCGATCACCCAAAAAGAAGAAGAGAAAGAACGTTACTTTGCGACACTCAACGGCTATATTGAGGATGTGAAATCCCAGATCGGCGCATACAAAGCCGCGTTTGAGGATCGTGGCGATATCGAAGCGGACGAATACGCGCTGCTGGTTCTACTCGAGGGTGAAATCGAGGATTGGGCCGCGGAGGTCGAGGTTTCCTCGGCATTCGCGCGGGAAAACCGTAACGAAGAAGCCCTTGACCGTTTGTACGATCATGTGATCCCTAAGGGCGTCATGGTCAACGAAACGATCGAGGATCTCGTCACCCTCAACGAGGCGCAGGCGGCCGGTAACCGCAAGGACGCGCAGTCTGAGTACCACAAAACGCTGATAACGGCCTGCGCTTTTCTCATCGTCATTTCAGGTCTGCTCATATTCACCGCGCTTAGAATCATGCGCTCCATCATGGGGCCGGTCGACAGGATCGTGAAGGCCGCAGATGCGCTCGCAAAAGGTCATATGGATATTCGCCTAGATACGCATTCAAGGGATGAGGTCGGCCAGGTGAGCCGCTCGTTCGACCGCGTGGCCGAAAGCGTATCGGGGATTATCCGGGAAAACAGCCGAACTCTCGCCGCCGTGCTGGAAGGGAATCTTGCGATGCGCGCGCAGACCGCGAACTATGATGGGGACTATAAAGGCATCATCATCGGGATCAACAGCGCGCTTGACGCCTTCTGCAGGTATTTTGACGGCATGTCCGAAGCGGTGATCTTCTTTGACCCCGCCCGCCGGTATTTGTATGGGAACCTATCGGCACATGATTTTCTTGCTTTTTGCGGCTATACTCAGGACGATGAATCGCTTCTGGCCAACATCGTCTCCTCGGGCGAGTCGGGCATTGTAAGCGAGCATATCGCAACGGTATTTGGGGATGGGGGGGCTGACGATATGACCGGCCTGATGATCTGCGCGAAGGCCGCCGAAGGCGACGAGACGCGGGCATGCACCATCGACCTGCACCGCATCAACGCCGCGAAAAGCGAAGAGGGCGCGGCTTTTTGCATCATGGCGGTGATTACCGACATCACCGCGCTCATGAGGGCAAAAAACGAGGCGGAGCAAGCCAACAAAGCCAAATCGGTGTTCCTGTCCCAAATGAGCCACGAGATACGCACGCCCATGAACGCCATCATCGGCATGACTCAGGTGGCGCGCCGTTTCGAAGATCCCGGGAAGATCCGGGATTGCCTTGATAAGGTGGAGGCGTCCTCTCATTACCTGCTGGGGCTGATCAACGATGTTTTGGATATGTCCAAGATCGAGGCGGGCAAGATGACGCTCAGCGAGGAAGCGACCAGCCTGCGGGAGAATATGGAGTTCGTCGTCGACATCATGCAGTCTCGGGCAAAGGAGCATGGCATAGCAATCACCCTGGATGTGAGCGTGGATCATGAAACAGCCATGGTGGATTCGCTTAGGCTCAATCAGGTGCTCATGAACCTGATGTCAAACGCCATCAAGTTTTCACCGGACGGCAGCGAGATCAACCTGTTCGCCGTCGAAACGGGCAACGCGCACGGCGTGTCCGAATACCTTTTTTCCGTGCGGGATCACGGGATCGGCATGTCCGAGGAACAGATCGGCAGGCTGTTCCGCTCCTTCGAGCAGGCAGACGGTAGCATTGCCCGCAGATTCGGGGGCACCGGGCTGGGCCTGGCCATATCCAAAAGCATCGTGGAGATGATGAACGGCCAAATCTGCGTGGAAAGCAAGCCCGGCGAAGGCAGCACTTTTTGCTTTACGGTAAAGCTGCGCACGGCGCATGCCGCGGATGCCGGCGCGGGCGCGTCTTTGCAGGCCGGGGAAGAAACCGAGCAGGCCGATTTTTCCGAGCTCAGGGCGCTCGTGGTTGACGATGTGGATATCAACCGCGTGATCATCCTGGAGCTTTTGCGCGATACCCATATCGAGATCGAGGAAGCTTCCGACGGGCAGGAGGCCGTTGAAAAATTTCAAAAGTCGCGGCTGGGCTATTACGACATCATCCTGATGGACATGCAGATGCCGCTGGTCGACGGCTGCGAGGCGACCAGGATCATCCGCTCCATGAACAGGACGGACGCCGGTAAGGTCGTCATCATCGCGATGACGGCAAATGTCTTCCGGGAGGATATCGAGCTTGCGCTGGGGGCCGGCATGAACGGCCATATAGGAAAACCGGTTGAAATCGATACGCTCGTCAACACGATCAGGAGGCTTACGATTGCTCCACCATGCATCTGAGCGGTCTGGGACGTGCTCCTAAAGTCGTCGCGATGCAGATTGTGGCGGATTTATCGGCAAATCAAGGAGCTTCGTCGTTTTTCTTCGGCGGGGGATCGCAGGGGTACGCGTACCCACCCGCGAGGCGCAAGGCGCCGATAAGATGCCGCATGACGCGCCGCGCAGGGGTTTAGAGACGAGCCTTAGCCCCGGCCGATGTGTTTGTTAAGTTCGGCGAATATCTTTTTTTCGTCGACGGGCTTGCTCAGATGCCCGTTCATCCCCGCGCTAAGGGCCTCCTCGATATCCTCTTGGAACGCGTTCGCAGTCATAGCGATAATCGGGATGGTCATGCTCCGGGGGTGGCCGCTGCCGCGAATGCAGCGGGTGGCCTCATAGCCGTCCATGCGCGGCATCTGAATATCCATGAAGATCAGATCGAAGCGCTCAGGCGTTTCTTCGAACAGCTGGATGGCCTCCATGCCGTTCTCCGCTTCCGTGATCATCGCCTCCGTAGGCTCCAAAAGCGCCTTGATGATCTCCCTGTTGATCTCGATATCCTCCACAAGCAGGATGTGCTTGCCGGGGAATACGGGGAGAGTCTCCGCCGTCTGTGCGGGTGCCGCAGGCTGGATGCCCAGCGCATTGCGCAGGAGGGCCGCAAGTGCGGAGGGAAAAACAGGCTTCTGCAGATATAGCCTCCGCAATCCTACTACAGCCACTTCGCCGGATGGCTGATAATGATAGGGTACCAGCTGCCCGAGTACAAACGCACGCCCGCTTTGGACGGCTAACCCGGCCCAGGCATTGCCGCTTGCACCGGCATCGGCGTCATCGGTCAGCACCAGCGTTACGCAATCGTCCCGCACGGGCTCCAGCGCCGCCGCGACCACATCCGAGGTTGCCGCTTCACGGTAAGGTACGCCTTGCGTCTCCAACATTGTTGTCAAAGATTGCCGGGTCGGCATATCGTCTATGAGAACGAACACATGCAGGCGATCCGCCGGCAGCGGTGGTTCCTGGGCTGCATGTGTTTTGTCGATGCGTAAGTTCACGGAAACCGTGAACTCGCTACCTAGACCCTCGTTGCTGGTTACCGTTATCTCGCCACCCATCATGCGGGCGATGCGCTCGGAGATTGCAAGCCCAAGGCCGGTTCCGCCAAACCGCTTGGCGATGCTGCTGTCCGCCTGATGAAAGGGCCTGAACAACTCGCGAAGCTGTTCGGGCGAGAGGCCGATGCCCTCGTCACGGACGATGATTTGGATGGTGGCATGCGTCTGCGTAAGGCTGTCGCAACATGCCGTCAGGTAGATGTTCGTGTGCTTTCCTGAAAACTTAATCGCGTTTGAGATAAGGTTCATCAGCACCTGCGTCAGCCGCATCGCGTCGCCGTACAGCCGCAGGGGCGTGCCGTTTGCGAACCGCACCTGGATGGCCTGAAGTTTCTCCTCAGCCCGCACAGCCATCACGTCCACGACGTTTTGCACGACCTGCTCCAGATCGAAGGCTTCTTCAAACAGCTCCATTTTGCCCGATTCGATTTTCGAGATGTCGAGGATGTCGTTGATGATGGATAGCAGGTGTTCGGAGGAGACCTCGACCTTGTTGAGACAGTCGCGCACACGGGCCATCTCGGAGGATGACCGTGCGATCTTCACCATGCCGATGATGGCGTTCATGGGCGTGCGTATTTCATGGCTCATGTTGGATAGGAACAGGCTTTTCGCCTGATTGGCCAGCTCCGCTTGCTCTCTGGCCATTTCGGCCTGTTCCTTGGCCTCGCGGAGTTCCTCTCCCATCCTGACGCGCGAGGTAATATCGATGGACATGCCGACGGTGCGGATAGGCTTGCCGGATATGTCGGCAACCGTATGCGCATAGTTGCTGATGTGCTTTACCGTGCCGTCCGGGAAGCTGAGCTTGCAATCGCGCAGCACCATTTGCTCCAAGATGTCCCCGCCAAGCAATCGGTCGAAAAAACCGTGGTCGGACAGGTCGGGCATCAGGCTCTGCAAATGCCGTACAAAGCGTTCCTTGGGAATCGGGGAGGACTCGTCCAGGCCGTAAAGAAGAGCCGTTCCTGCATCGAATGCGAAGGTGTCCTCCGCGAACAGGAACTCCCACACCCCGGACTCCGATGCGGTGAGCGCCACATCCAGGCGTTCCTTGGCGACGATAATCTCAGCATCCTTCGCCAGAAGTTCTTCGGCGGTATGCAGGCTTCTTTGCGTTGTCAGCAGACGCGCGTTCTTCCGCCTCATAGTAAGGTTGAAGAAGAACAGCCCGATGATGAGAGCGACTCCCGCCACAGAGAGCGCGATGAATAAATAAAACGCCTGCGGGTTGCTCTCATAGAGCGAAAGCTTGCGGTTGAGCAGCTCGGCGTCCGTCGGCAGCAGCCTTGTGTCTGCCGACCAACGTTCCATCACCGCCGCGTCGAAGATCCAGCGATTGTAGATCGAGGTATCCACAAGCGATGGCAGCTCGGTTACCCGCTTGCCATCCCTAGTGACGGCAAGGACAAGTTCCGCCGCGAGGCGGCCTTGCTCCGCCGGCATCACGTATCTTCCACCGATTTGGCCATGGCCTGCGCCGCACCCCATCATACCGAAAATCGGGGCCGTGGCGCGCTGCGATAGCAGCCGCTGCACCTCTACGCGGGACATGTACTGTCCGTCGCTGTCCGTGGTGTAATTTCCGCACAGGATGATCGTGTTCTCGGGGAGAGCCGCAACCTCCTTAAGGAGATCCCCGATGGACGTAGTGCCGCAGTATTGGAGCTTAAGCCGCCCCTCATAATCCGCAAGCTTGCCCTCGATCTGCCCCTGCCACTCCCTGCCGCCCTCGGAATCGTCGTTGATGATGAAGACGTTCTCGGTTTTCGGGAACATGGCAAACGCTTGGGCTACCGTCTCTGCGGCCGCCTCGTATTCCCACACACCGGTGAAATTGCCGTTCAGCTCCCACAGCCTGTCCATCTCTCCGTTGATGGCGCAGCCAACCACGGGGATGCCGTCAAAGAGAACGCCGTAATAGTTGCAAACAAAACCCAGCGCGTTGTTATCCGATACCATCACGATGTCGGGCGGATTGGAGCTGAACAGCGTGCGGATGGAGTAATAGGCGTTTTTTGCGCGCTCGTATTCCGTCGGAAAGCGGTTGGAATAGAGCGGCACGTTGTAATAGATGATATCGTCCTGGGTGTTGATTACCTCAAAGAAACCGTGCTTGAGCTCCGCTTCCCAGGGATCATCGGGATAATAGGACGAGATGTGCAGCACGTGCGTGCTGTCGCCGCTGTTTACTTGCCGACCGCTGATAACCTTGTCAAAGGTACCGTCCGCCTTCATCGCCCTAAGACCTTGCGCGATGGGCTCTACCAGATCCGCGTATTTCTTGTTCACATAGACATAGGACGGCTGGCTTTCTGCGACGCCCACAGGCTTAATGCCCTCGGCAACCACGAGCTGAGCGTTGTTCGTGCTGCTCGTGACGATGACGTCGCACTCGCCGCGAAGCAGCGCCAAGTTCAGCTCGTAAAAGGTATCGTATTGCACGCTCCCCGCGATATCCTTGGGGAGATGGTTGATGATATAGGACTTTTGAAACATATGCCCGACACGCAGCCCGGAGAAGTCGCTCCAAGACTGTATAGAGATATCCGCTTCGGAACGGGAGAAAACGGGGAAGCTCACGCTGGCCATCTGCTCGGGCACCATAACGAGATTCGGGAAATTCGCCTCCAACCCCGCTACCTGCGAGGCGAGGCCGTCGCGCTCCCCGCTGTTGGCCATCTGGATGGCGTAGGCCATGGGTGCGGCGTCCATGGTCAGCCCGTATCCCGCTCTTTGCAGCGCCCCATAAAGCAGCCTGTCAACCACCGTCGATTCATCGGAGGCGATCACAAAATCCAGTATTTTGCCCTCCGGCTGGTCAGGTTTCGCAAACTGATCCGACTGCATGGCCATCGCCGCCGGCTGCGACAGATTGATGATGAAGGCGGCAATGAGGAATGCAAAAAAAAAGCGTTTCACCCGAGCATGCCCCTCCTTCGTGAGAAGGTATTCGGTCATAAGCGCAAAAGCAAACGTGAAATGCGGCGGCGATATATAGGTAGGCCGTGATCCAAGCAATTATAGGGCTGTATCTAGATTTTGTCAATTTTCGCGCTCGTCTTACCGGGCCACACCAGGGCAATCCCCCAAAGGCGGTTCGTTGACCGATGGCAACCGTTTCATGTGTAGTAAAAGAGGCGTTTTCTTGCGACATGAAGGGATTGCAAATCGGGCTAACCAATTGGAAGGGTATCTGCATGAGGCAATGCGCCTGTTAGATTCCGTAGCTAAAACGCAGTTGAACGACGAATACAGCGCGATAAGGCATTCTTTTACATCCAACTATACAGCCCAATCGGGCCAGATTATGTCCGTCATGTGGGCCGACAACTAAACCCTTC
>JAVBNW010000064.1:0-4439 GCA_031551255.1 Eubacteriales bacterium
ACGCGCTCGGCTCCGGCCGCAGGCGTGCCGTGCGCGTTCCCCTTCGGCGGGGGGCCCGCGGAGGGGCGCATGCCCGCCCGCGAAGGCGCTTAGCGCCGTGCCGCTCAGATGTGTTCGTTTTGGGGTTCGATCACGCTAAAGGACGATCTTCCCTTACCCGCCCTTGATACACCGCATAGCGCGCAAAGCCAAGCCTTCGGAGCATGACGGCGGTTCCGTCAAACCCGCCCGCGATCGCGTTTTGGTGGTGCGCATCCGAGCCGAGCGCGACGATCTCTCCACCCAGCGCGCGGTAGCGGGCGAGGATATCCTCGCCGGGGATCGACTCGCGGCCGATGAGCACGCCCGAGGTGTTCACTTCGAGCGCGCGGCTCGTCTGTATCAGCTGTAGGAGAATTTCGTCGATCAGATCCGGAGCGTCCGCGTGCCTAAGCGGCTGTACGATCCCATCTTCCAGCGGATAGCGGCATACGTAGCCGATGTGCGCAAGTGCGTCCCAACTTTCGAGCGCATCCATTGCCTCGAGCATGGTTTCAAGGTAGATGCGGATGCCCTGCTCGCGCGTGCGGTTGCGGTAATAGGCAGCGGCATCGTAGGGATCGATGCCTTCCACCGCGTGCAGCGAAAGCAGGATGTAGTCCGGCTCGAGCGTCGCGATGTGGGCGCGCAGCTTATCGGCGCTGTCCGCCGAATACCCGGCCTCAATGCCGGTGAGCACCGTAAGCTGCGGGTACGCCGCCTTCGCACGGGCGACGGCCTTTTTATGCTTTGGCACATTCAGCGAAAAATTTTCGCTGTACGCGTCGTCATGCTCGGTAAAGCACGCCGTGGCAAGACCCGCCGCAACGCAGGCATGACACATCTCCTCGATATCCGACCGGCCGTCGAAGCTGGTCTTGGAGTGCAGGTGCATATCGGCCGTTACCATTCGGCTACGACCCCGTCGCTGTCGCGCCACACGGGATTCTTCCAGTCGTGGCCCTGTTTTGCGAGCTCGCGCACCTTCTCCTCGTCGACCTCTACGCCCAACCCGACGCCCGTTGGCCGCGCGACGCAGCCGTTTTCATACGCAAATACGCTGGGATCTTTCAAGTAATCCATCAGGTCGGAACCCTGGTTGTAGTGGATGCCCAGGCTCTGCTCCTGAATGAATGCGTTGGGGGTGCAAAAATCCAGCTGCAGGCAGGCGGCCAGCGCGATAGGCCCCAGCGGGCAGTGCGGCGCGACGGCCACATCCTTCGCCTCGGCCATGGCGGCGATCTTCCTGCATTCCCATATGCCGCCCGCGTGGCTTAAGTCCGGCTGGATGATATCCACCGCGCCGGTTTCGAGCATAGATTTAAAGCCCCAGCGCGTGTAGTTGCGCTCCCCAGTGGCGATGGGGATGCCGCACGAGCGCCGAAGGTCGAGAAACGCCTCTTCGTTTTCGCACAGCACGGGCTCCTCGACAAACAAAAGCTTATACGGCTCCAGCTCGCGCATCAGCGTGCGCGCCATGGCCTTGTGCACCCGACCGTGGAAATCCACCGCGATTTCGATGTCCTTGCCGCAAGCCTCGCGAATCGCCGCGACGCGCTCGATCGTTTCGTCCAGCCGCTTGTGGCTGTCGATCCACTTAAGATCCTCGGTGCCGTTCATCTTGATCGCTCCGTAGCCCTGCGCAAGCTTTTCCTTGGCCGCCTCGGCTACGTTGTGCGGTCGGTCGCCGCCGATCCAGCAATACACCTGAATTCTATCGCGCACCTTGCCGCCCATAAACTCGTGCACCGGCAGGCCGTAGGCCTTGCCCTTGATATCCCACAGCGCCTGTTCGATGCCGCTGATCGCGGATGTGAGCACCGGCCCGCCGCGGTAGAAGCCGCCGCGGTATAGCACCTGGAAGATATCTTCGATATCGCCGGCGCTGCGACCGATTACATAGGAAGAAAGCTCCTGAACACACGCGCGCACGCTTTCCGCGCGTCCTTCCACCACCGGCTCGCCCCAGCCTACAAAGCCGTCCTCCGTCGTGATTTTCAGAAACAGCCACCTCGGCGGCACCTTGAACAGCTCCATTTTCTCGATCTTTAGCTTCATGGTAACCCTCCCCGCGCATTGCGTGTGCTCCCAGGATATACGACTATATCATACCAACGCGCGCGGCAAAATGCAAAGCAAGTCCCAGCGCCTTTTCGGGATGCGCGCATTGGTATATAATGAGGGAAGATCCTTTTTATTTTGCGTTCCGGGAGGATGCATTTGAGCGATACATACGACGTTGTCGTCGCCGGAGCGGGCCACGCGGGTTGCGAGGCCGCGCTCGCATGCGCGCGCCTGGGGCTTTCCACGCTTATTTTGACGCTGTCCATCGAAGGGGTGGCCATGCTCGCGTGCAATCCCTCCATAGGCGGCACCGCCAAGGGCCATTTGGTGCGCGAAGTCGATGCGCTGGGCGGCGAGATGGGCCGCGCGATCGACGATGCCTTCATCCAATCAAGGATGATCAACACAGGCAAAGGCCCCGCGGTGCACTCGCTGCGCGCGCAGGCGGATAAGAAACGATATCATGAGCGGATGCTTTGTGCGCTCCGCTCGCAGCCGAACCTGACGCTTCGGCAGGGCGAGGTTTCGCGGATCGAAACGCAGGACGGCGCCGTACAGGCCGTGCATACCGACACCGGCGCGCGCATCGCGTGCCGCGCGGCGATCGTCGCCGCGGGCGTATACCTAAAAAGCAAGACGTTTACCGGCGAGCGCGTTAGGGATGCGGGGCCTTCGGGGCTTGCTAACGCGCAAGGCCTGTCCGAGGGCCTAAAAGAGCTGGGCTTCTCCCTTCGGCGCTTTAAAACAGGCACCCCCGCGCGCATCGACGGGAGAACGGTCGATTTTTCCCTGTTGGAGCCGCAATATGGCGACGAGCCGATCAGGCCATTTTCATTTTTATCCGGCGAGCTTACGCGTGTGCAGATCCCGTGTTATTTGGGATACACGACCGCTGAAACCCACCGCGTCGTACGAGAAAACCTTCACCGCGCGCCGTACTATGCCGGCCTGATCGAAGGGACGGGGGCGCGCTACTGCCCCTCGATCGAAGATAAGATCGTGCGCTTTGCCGATCGCCAGCGGCATCCGTTTTTCCTCGAACCGGAGGGGGAGCGGGATGTCGAGTGGTACGTGCAGGGCATGTCCACAGGCCTTCCCGAGGATGTGCAGTGGCAAATGTACCGAACGCTGCCCGGGCTTGAGAAGGTGGATATCGTAAGGCTTGCGTATGCGATCGAGTACGACTGCATCGACCCAACGGGCCTTACGGGAACGCTGGAGGCGCGGGATATCCGGGGCCTTTATTTTGCAGGGCAAATCAACGGCACATCCGGCTACGAGGAGGCGGCCGCGCAGGGCCTGTATGCGGGGCTGAACGCCGCGCTCGCCCTGCAAGGGAAACAGCCGCTTTATCTCACCCGCGATCAGGCGTACATCGGCGTGATGGTGGATGATCTGACGACCAAGGGAACCGACGAGCCCTACAGAATGATGACCTCTCGCGCCGAATTTCGCCTATTGCTTCGGCAGGATAATGCCGACCTGCGCCTGACGCCCATCGGTTACGCGGCGGGGCTTGCGTCGCAGGAACGCCTTGCGCGGTGCGAGCGCAAGCGGGAGGGCACCCAGGCGGCGTTTGCGGCCCTTACCCATGCGCAGAAGGAGAGGTATCGAAGGCCCGAGATTTCCTACGGGGATTTGCGCGCGGACGATCCCGCTTTGCCCGCGCTTTCGCCGGACGTACAAGAGCAGGCCGATATCCTTGCGCATTACGAGGGGTACCTCGAGCGCCAGCGCGAACAAGTGGAGCGCATGCGCCGCATGGAGGATGTCGCCATGCCCGGCGGGATCGACTACGCGGCCATCACCGCGCTGCGCATCGAGGCTCGCGAAAAGCTCGCGGCGCTTCGGCCCAGAACGCTCGGAGCCGCATCGCGGATTCCCGGCGTGTCGCCGGGGGATATTTCGGTGTTGATGGTCCACCTCTCGTCGTCGCGAGCTACATATCCCTCGCTTTCGCACTGAGGTGCTCGTCGTCGCGGGCTGCATATCCCTCGCTTTCGCGTTGCGACGCAAAAGCTCGCTCATTCCGCCGCTCCTCCTCTTCCACAAAACCGCTGAGGCGTTTTTGTGGAGTAATAAAAACGACGAGGAAAGAAGCGGGAGTGCGCGTTCTTCGTTCTTTCCAATCCCTCAAGACGCCTCAGCGTCTTGAGGGAAGAGGAGGGGCCACGGAACGCCAGAACTCCTACCATGCCACAGCTTGGCAGAAGTTCAGAGCGCAGTGCGCCCCGACGAGCTCCTCCTCTTCCTCAAAACCACTGCGGCGATTTTGAGAAGCAAGAAGAGCGACGAGGAAAGAAGCGGGAGTGCGCGTTCTTCGTTCTTCCCACTTCCACAAGAGATTTGCACATCGC
>JAVBNW010000122.1:0-23813 GCA_031551255.1 Eubacteriales bacterium
CACGGCCTCGGCGTGGCGCAAGCCCGAATTTGGCCCGGATTGCGGCTATTTGCACTGGGTGGGAACCCATCCGGATTTTACGGGCAAGGGCTATGGCCGCCTGCTCACCATCGCCGCGCTTTTACGCATGCGTTCCGAAGGATGCATTTGTTGCGTGCTCAACACCAGGGACTTTCGCGTGGCGGCGATCAACATCTATCTAAAACTAGGCTTTCATATCTGCATGGACAGCCCTACGCTGCCGCGCCGATGGGCGGCCATTCTTGAAACAATCGGGTCCTATAAAAAATAGCGGGAGGCGGAATGTATGGAACCTATCTACTTGTGGGAAAAAGACGTGCCCCTGTTCGACCCGGCGATCGGCCAACAGCCGCCGTCGATCAAGCCATTTCTGTCCGGCGAAAAGGGCCGCGGCGCGGTGATCGTATTCCCCGGAGGCGGGTATGCGATGAAGGCCGACCACGAAAAAGACCCCATTGCCGAGGCGGTCGCCGTGTGCGGCGTCAATGCGTTTGTATTGGATTACCGCGTCGCGCCCTACCATCACCCCGCCCCGCTGCTCGATGCGCAACGGGCAATCCGCACTGTACGCTACCATGCGCGGGAATGGGGCATCGCCCCTGACCACATTGCGATTCTGGGCTTTTCGGCAGGCGGTCACCTATGCTCCATGGCAGCTACCCATTTTGATGCCGGAGATCCCGGCGCCGTCGACCCGGTCGACAGGGTTTCCTGCCGCCCGGACGGTTTTGTGCCGTGCTATGCCGTCAATAGCTTCAAGATGTTTTCACATACCGGATCGCAGGTGAATTTAACCGGAAAAGACGCCTTAAATCTTGATGAAGCGCGCTTCTTCTCCGCGGAGTTCAACGTAACGGCGGATACCCCACCCGCATTCGTATGGCACACCGCGCAGGATGGCGGGGTCCCGGTGGAGCAGTCCATGCGGCTCGCCCAGGCGCTGTTTGACAAAGGTATCCCCTGCGCGCTGCACATATTCCCGTTTGGCCAACACGGCATAGGGCTGGGGCTTGACAACCCGCAGGCGAAGGCATGGCCGGGCCTGCTCAGGGATTGGCTGCTCGACATGGGCTATTGACCTGATCGGTCGTTTTCGCTCGCTGCCAATGCTTGTAACTAGGAAAGGAAGTGCCGCATGAAATCAGGGGTCAGCTCTTATAGCTTTAATCAAGCTATACAGGCAGGGCGCATTACGCTATACGAGGCGATCGATCAGGCCGCGCGAATGGGCTTTGCGACGATAGATTTCTCCGTTTTGATCCTGCCCGGCGAAACGCCGGCAGGCGCGGCGGCCAAGCTGCGCAAACGCGCAAAGGATGCGGGGATTGAAGTCGTGAACTACGCCGTGGGCGCAGATTTTTTGCTCAACGGCGTGGATGCGAGCGCGGAGATTCTTTGCCACGAGTTGGATATCGCCGCGGAGCTGGGGGCCAAGACATTCCGCAACGACGCCAGCGCAGGGCTGCGCAAGGGCGCCGCGCGGCTTGTGCCTTTTGCGCACGCGCTGCCCGAACTTGCGCAGGGCTACCGGCGCGTCGCGGAACACGCAGCCTCTTTAGGCATTCGCTCAATGGTGGAAAACCACGGCTACTATTGCCAGGATTCGGAAAGGATTGAGGCGCTGATTCTCGCGGTAGATCACGAGAATTTCGGCGTATTGCTGGATGTCGGCAACTTCGCGTGCGCGGATGAGGATCCCATATCTGCTTGTGCCCGCCTCGCCCCCTATGCGTTTCACGTTCATGCAAAAGATTTTCACTATAAGCCTGCCGGCATCCCGTCGCCGGGATGGGGCTGGTTTCCAACGCGCGCGGGGGCGCATCTGCGCGGAGCCGTTATAGGCCATGGGGATATTCCGGTTGCCGAATGTGTGCGGGTCATCGGGCAATCGGGTTATGACGGCGCTGTTGCGATCGAATTCGAGGGCGTTGAAGACTGCCTGGCAGCGCTTGAAGCCGGAAAAAGGAACCTGGATGCACTTCTGACTTCCCGATAAACCACAGCCGCCTATGCGCAAATTGTAAGGTTATGTTACTCATCAAGAATGCTCCCCCGCGGGATCTTTCTATAGCAGGCGCTCAATGTGAAATAGGGGTGGCTTTGTGAGCGGAAGAACTCCGCCGCAAAGCCGCCGCTGCCCGCACGGAACGCTGGTTTTGCCGCAACTTCCTAGGTCGCCGGCCTGCCCATAGGAGCGATGTTGCCTACCTTTTAAATAAAATTACCTTGAACGCATCAAATTCCGCCTTGCCTTTTATGCGTATTTGCTTTATACTACCGTGTGTTGCCTGGGTGTGGCGCAGTTTGGTAGCGTGCTTGAATGGGGTTCAAGAGGCCGGAGGTTCGAATCCTCTCACCCAGACCATACCGAGTGTTCTTATAGGGCTTGAGAATGGTAACGACATTTTCAAGTTGGAACACTCAAAGGTTCACAGCATTTGGGGATTGGGAGTAGCTAACAGCTACTCCTTTTCTCGTTTGCATCCGCACTTCGGGAGCAGGCAACTTGAGGATGTTGGGAATCTCGATGGAGCCGACGCAGGTGTAGTGGATTTTGAGCTTCTGCACATGAACCCCGTCCACCTTTTCCGATTGATACACCTCGATGCGCTCAATGAGATGCTGTAGCTCTCCCCCTCAAGGTTGTCGTCGCGCGAGGCGCGCGTACAGGAAAGCGGTATTATCTCGGTTCTTTCTACCGATTGACTGTTTCACATGTCCTCCTTTCCGACAGTCAAACACGCAGTATTTACGATATTATTATACCGCCCATGGCCGTCAAAATCAGCCCTAAACGGCTGTGTGTCAGGCTTCCGCGTCCGTCCGCAAGAGCCGGAGCAAAACCGTTCCGAGGGTTTCGGGGGAATTGGTTTGGAAAACACGCTCCACCATAAAGACTCTACCATCTATCGAATACTTGGAATTGCCGTTCGTGATGCGTTTATCCGCAGGTATGGGCGGCGCTGGCGGTTGCGCAGGGAATAGTGTTCGAAATAGGCGAGCCCGTGCACGACGTTCCCCTCGGGATCGTCCAGCCAATCGGCGTATATATCCGCGCCGAGGCGCAGCGCTTCGTCCAATTCAGCGATGGAATAGCGCGACGTGACGATATGGATAGGCAGCGCCGTGGCGTCCCGCAGGATGGGCAGTTACCGGGTAAATGGAACGCTATCGGCGTTGATGTCCACGGCGATATAGGCTGTGCTGTTTTGCAGGCGGGCGATGGCATCCAATATGGAGAAAACCCATTCCAACGCGATGCCGTGGGCGAGCCAGTGCATCTCCTGCTGCGCGTGGCGGGCATCATCCCGTTCCACGGCGAGAAGAGAGCGCCGCATTGGGAATCTCTCCTTTCTACTGGATTCTACTGGATTTTGTTGGGTCGGAAAGGCCGCCCCTCAATGAGAAGCGGCCATGCGCGTGCGAAGAAATAGTCTACGGCTGCACGCACTTCCCGTTCTTGATGTACGCCGCCTCGCCGCCATGCTGGACGATCCACCATGTCTTGTACCGCCCGATGAGCTGCGCGCTGTCGCCTTTGCAGAGCGTAGCCAGCCGGTACTTGCTCGATGTGCTCATGCGGGACTGGATGTACACTTTGCCCAGGATATCCGCCGCATACGGCTTGCAGAAGACGGCGCCCACATTAATTCGCCGAGACGTAGGCGTAGCCCGCCGCGTTGCCCCAGGCGATTTTGTAGAAGCCGTAGCTGTGTAGCCCTTGGGCGCCACGTAGCCCAGCAGCGTGATCTCATTGCCCTTCTGCAGCTGCCCGATGGCCTTCTTCTTCGCGCTCGGCTCGGGGCGCACGTTGACCTTGGCGGTCATGATGGCGACGCACTGCTGCTGCGGGGCCGCGTCCGCCGCGCCTGCCGTGAACGCCACTTCCTTGGATACCGCGTACCCGCCCGTGGAGTTGCGCACGATACATCGCACGGTGCAGCTCCGGCCGGGCGTCAGGCCGGTGTAATCGAAATTGGCCGCCGTCGCGCCGTGGATGTTGGCCCAGGCGTCATCCGCCTGCTTGGCCTGCCACTGCTAGGTTTGGCTGTAGCCTTCGCTGGCCGCGTTGATGGAGAGCGCAGCGCCGCTTACCTTGGGACGTAGGAGATGACAGGGGTGACGTAGGAGGGCCAGCTGCCACCCGAAGAAGCATTGCCGGTGCTTTGCTGTTGCGTGTAGATTGCCGTCATCACCGCGCTGTCGGTCATGCCCGCCTTTTCAGCATAGGCTTTGAGCGTCGTGCCCATCGGCACGTTGATTGCGCCGGAATACGTCAGCTTTGCGGCATTGGTTGTCGGGTCGCTCCCGTCCAGCGTGTAGTAAATAGTCGCGCCTGCCGTCGTACTTGTGGCGTTACAGACTGCGCTGAGGCATATGTGCCGCCTGCTGGGTTTGCGGCAGGCGTGGAAACTGTTTCAGCCTCCCTAGTAACAGCAAGAGTATAAGTGTTTGATAGCATACCTGCCGTACCGGTAGCTGAAACGATGACGGAAATGGTGTTGCTGCCCACATTCGGGCTAATTAGAGCGCTGGCCACTCCATTTCCATTTGCGACTCTATTAACTGTGACTGCACCGCTTGGCGTCTGCGCATCCAATGCCGGTGTTACCGTTATCGAATCGACAGAGTATGGAACGATTGCCGTATATGCATTGGTTCCTGCGTCGAATGTCGATGAAAAGGCGCCGAGACTAGATGTAAGGCTTGTTAGTGAAGGGAGCACCGCGGTTGTAATATCGCTCAGCCCGGCACCAAAGCCGCCGAAAGGCTTATAGTCATTTTCGAATGTTTTGGTGTATGTATTCCCTGGGATGGATGCCGATGGAGTGCCGGTAATTTGTCTCGTATCATCATACTGATACGAAGTCTTTGGGTTTGCATGGGTTAATCCCGGCGATATGCTACCGCTCACCTCAGTAATGACAGCTTGCGTCATCCCATCAAATTCAAAAGTCAGCTGGCATGGTACGCCTGCCGTAATACTGCCGGAAGGATTATAAGTGTCGCTGAATCCGGAATATCCAAAAAAGGTAAATAAAGGGGGGATCGTAAATAGGCATTATTGGGCATGAACCCGTACCCGCTTGCGCCGTCATGGGGAAAGAAACGGCAACGACGAGCGTTAATGCTATGCGCATCCATGCCCGAAAAATGTTCTATTTTCGCATGCCTTCCCTCCTATCCTATCCACACGTCGATAGCGTCGAGCTTTTGGCCGCTGCGCCCGTGGAACGCGAGCAATCCATAGCCGTTGTATTGTAGGAACTCATAGCTGCCGCCGCCGTATCCATAGAAGCCGATGGCCCCAGCGGCAAAGGCGGTGGTGGGTAGCAGACCAACACACAAAATAATCGCAACCGCCAGCGCGCCCAATTTCTTGATCCATACTTTTCGCATGAAAACTCCTTCTTCAATTTGAACAAATATGAAACTGCTTTCTGTATGTGCCTTGCTGTTCAGCGCCCAAAGGTAAAACGGTATCCACTTCCCGGTATCTCTTCAACGAGCGGCCCGCCTCTGCCTTTGGCGGTCACTGCTTTCACCATTCCGTCAAGCCCACGCCGCGCCGCTTCCCGCAAGTCCTTTCCATCCGGCGGCTCCCACACCGCCCGGTACAAATCCTCAAAGGCGATCCATTCTCCCTCCCGCTGCGCCAGCAGGAACAGCGCGTCGAATTCATTCTCGGAAAGCTCGAGGTCTACATCCTTGAGATACGCCCGGTACCGCTTCGTATCCATCACCAACGGCCCGGTTTCGAGGAAACGCCTCGGTTTCGCGTTTCGCATGCAATCACTCAATGCCCATCACCTCGCTTAGCATCATGATTTTAGCAGCTGGAAACAACAAAAACGCCCGATTAACAATTGTTAATCGGGCAGTCAACAAATGGTAGTTGCAGCTAGATCTGAGCAGCGAAAGACCGGCAGACATACCGCTTTCTATCGATCAAATGAATCGCCACGGAGGTCTCGTCATCCATCCGCACCTTTTTTCGCAGCTGCGCGATATGAACCCGTACGGTTTGCACGCTGTTGTTGGCTTCCTGCTCCCACACGGCGCGGTAGACCTCTTCGGGCGAATACTCGATGTTCATGTTCTGCACGAAGAACAGCAGCAGCGCAAACTCTCTGGGCTTGAGCAGCAAATCCTCGCCGTAAAGGTACGCCCGCTGGGTTATGATGTTCAGTGTCACAGGCCCAACCGATATGCCGCTGGGGAAGCGCCGTCGATCCATCTCCACCCGCCGCAGCAGCGCCTCGGCGCGGGCAAGCAATTCCCCTATCTGAAAGGGCTTCACCATGTATTCGTCGCCGCCATTTTTTAGTCCCTGGATGATGTGCGACTGCTCGCCCAGCACCGTCAGGAAGATCACGGGCGCGGCGTGCTTCGCGCGGATCTCGCGGCAGAAATCCAGGCCGGAGCCGTCCGGCATCATGATGTCCAGCACGATCAGGTCGGGCGGCGCTTCGCTAAGCCGCCTACGTGCCTCGGCAAGCGTTTCGGCGGCGCGCACCGCGTACCCGGCCTGGATAAACGCGGCGGCGTTCAGCTCCAACACGCTTTTGTTGTCCTCGATCATCAGTACAGTTGCCTTGCTCATGCGCGATCCTCCGGCTGCGTTACTTTATCATCAGGTATCGGTATTTTGATCTTCACACTGTAGGCGTAGGCGTCGTGCCGTATGTCGATGCCGCCGCCGTACTTATTTACGGCCTCGCGGATGACGGCAAGGCCGTGTCCGTGGCCGCGCTCGGCTTTCGTGGTGCGCTGTCCGGATGGCGCTCCCATCGCGTTCGCGCAATCAACGATCAGTATACCATGCTCGCGGCGCATCTCGAAGCGTACCCAGCGTTCCTCCCGCGGAAGCTTCTCGCAGGCGTCCAGCGCGTTGTCCAGCAGGTTCATCAAAATGGCGGAGAGGTCGGCATCTTCCAGGGGCAGCGCCTTGGGGATCATGCCGATGTCCTTCTCCCAATAGACTTCCAAAGCCTTGGCGCGGGCCTCCTGCACGCCCAGCATCGCGTTGACCAACTCGTTTTCCGTATACGAAACCGGTGCGACGTCGCCTCCTTTGAGCAGGTCGTCTAAGTAGGAGGCGAGCTTGCCGCACTCGTCCTTTTGATTGTATTCGCGCAGCACGATCAGGTGATTGCGCGTTTCGTGCAGCAGACGCTCGGTGCGCGTGGTGTAATCCTGCTGGAGCTTTAAGTGTTCCGCGCGGGCTGCGAGCTGGAACTCGACCATCTTCTTGCGCTCGGCCAGCACCGCGTTATCGCGGTAGATGCGCATGGTGTCGCGCCACAGCAACCCCGCCGCGATCAGCGCGATGAGCGTCCCGGCGTGCTCCACCGGCCAGCCGAACAGGATCGGCTCGTACAGGGGCCGGGCGCGGTCCACGATCAGCGCGCAGCCGAACGCGCAAAGGCCCAACAGCAGCGCCCTAGAGCCCGGCTTTTGCTTCCAGGCCGCCCACGCGCCCGCGCCGAGCAGGTACGCCGCCGCCAGCAGCTTGTACGCGGCCAGCGCGCTGCCGAAGGCATAAAGCTGCCCCGCCCGCGTTGCGGAGATGAGCGGTTGAATGAGTACGCTCGCGCAGACCAGCGCGCCCACGGCGCACGCGGCATAGGTCAGCCGCTTGGGCAGGCCGCACAGCTTCCCCTGCAGCCAAAGGATCGAGAGGAACATCAGGTAATGCGCGAACCGCTGCGTCAGCGCGAAGCCGTCACCGGAAAGCGCCAATGCCTGGATGAACGGATAGGTGGAAAACGCCGCGAGGCAGGCGCACAGCACGAACAGCGCACCATAGGGCCGCGCGAACCGCGTGCCGATACCGATGAGCAGGCATAAAAGGCCGATCAGCAGCGCCATGGCACAGCCCACGGCGTGTACGATCAAGCGCGTCATCAACGCCTCGCCCACGCGCTCCGGGCTGCCGAACGCGGGCGGGTAGACCATGCCGCTGTAAAGGCTGCGTTCATCCTCCACCGCCACGACGATCTCGAGTTCGCCGGATGCCGTAAACGTCGCCATCCAATGCTCCGGTTGCGGAATTTTTTCGCCGTAGCCTGCGCTTTGCAATAGCTCGCCGTTCACCCATAGCCGGTGCTTCGAGTAGATCACCGGCAACTCCAGAGCGTAGGCGCGCTCCAGGCCGTCCGTGCGCACGGTCATGCGGTAGGTACCTGGCCCATGGGGCGAACGACTCACATCGCCCAAATCAAATCCGGCGTAGCGGCCGATGTAGAAGTAGGCGTTGGGCGCGGCAACTCGGGCCTCATCGGGCGAAAGCAGCGCATCCTGATAGAACGCCCAGCCGTCCAGCAGATACAGGAACGGGTCGTGCTCATAACGACGCGTGTCCAAAGTTGTGACGCCTTTCTCCGCCGGGTAGCGGGGATAGGTGTACTTGTTGTCGTACTGATAGCCAAGCAAAAACAAGGCCGTGCTGACCAGACATACGGCCAATATCGCTACACTGAAAATGATGCGCTTAGTTCGCATGTCTTCCGGCCCGAAGCAGGTTTCGTATCAGGCGAAGCCACGCCAATCGCGCGCCCAGCGGCGTGAGCGACACGGCGGCAAGTGAAACGGCTCCGAGCAACACGATGCCGCCTAGCAGAACCCAGAGCAGCGCGGTTGGCGCAGGTTCGGAGGGAAGCTGTTCGATGATGGACGCGCCTATGGTGGTGACGGAGGACTGCTCCGCCGACGAGGCGTCGGGGTTAACATCAGGCTGCGATGTGAGCGCTTCATAGCCTAAGCCCTGTGTGGCATTGTTCGCGGAGACGATGGGAGCGGCGTTGCCGATGCCGTCACCGTCCGGAACGGTCGATTCGGACTTAGGCTTGTCCGGCGCATTCGAGTTCGCCGACAGCGCAATCGGCTCCGCCTTCGGCGGGTCCTGTACGACAGCGGGCTGCGCAGGCGCTTGCGGATTGACGAGAATGGAATCGATTGATGATCCGCTCGGCTCCTGCGCTGTCCCGGAGTTCGTTGGATTGCCGGAATCGGGTGCTGGAGGGTTTACCGGCGGGACTGGGTTGCCCCCAGGCGAATCCCCCGGAGGAGTGGGCGGTGGATTATCGGGGGGCAATTCGCCCTGGTCGCCTTGATCGCCGCCGTCCACGTCCCCGCCCCGATCCTTGCCGGTCGGGCTATACCAGTAGGACAGGATATTTGTCGTACCCGCGCGTCTGCCGCCTTCCACCACCGCATAAAATTGATAAAGCGCCTCATCCTCCATGGGGATGAAAACCTGAAAGTGCTGCCCATCATAGGACGCAAATTCATCCTCTTCGATAAGCATCGTCCAGGTTTCCCCTTTGTCCGCGGAATAATAGAGCGTGACCACGCCATTCTGAATCGGATCAGAAAACATGACCATATGCCCGAAGCGCCCGGTTCGCCCCGCGGCGCAGAGGAAGGGCGTATTCGCCGCAATGACGCGTATGTCGATATCCTGCGGCTCCAGGCGTTCCACGTTCTGAAGATATTTCGGGAGTTCCTGCGGCGCAACCCGTACGCTATATGTGCCCAGCGTGTCCGTATCCACGCGCTCAAGGCCTTCCCAGCGGACTGACGCGCAATAAGGGTACAGGTCGTTTGCCGTCTCGTTGTTGAATATATGCAGCCACAGCTCATCCGGAGGGTCAAATACGCCGTATTGCGGCACGGCATACCCATAGCTTACGATATCATATCCGATATCGAACCACCCGGCGGCTACGCGGGAAACGACGCTTCCATCCTCGGGTATAGGCTCCAAATAAGATACATCCGCGAACAGGCCGTTCGCGGCGACGACCGATTTGCCTCCCGCTACGATGACGCACTCGATGATATACGATACCTCTCCCGCGCACTTCACGCCTATCGATCCCGCGCCCGGGGCGGATATATCCGATAACGTCATATGAAAATCCGCGTCTGCGCGGATGGCGGTGGAGCCCTCGCCCTCTGCGACAACGATGCACCGGTAGATAGACGATTCGTCATCGGTGAAAGCGATGGCTGTTGACGCGTTGCCGGTCGAGCGGATCGTGACGTTTCCCGTCACGGTGAGGCCGCTTCTGAGCTGGAAGAGCGGCTGTTCGGTTCCCTCTCCCTCGAACGCCACGTCGCCGTAGATACTCAAAAGCCCTGAGCTTATGCCATACGCGCCCATGTGTACCGTGGTGGGTGACGCAATATTGAGCGCGCCGGAGGGGATCGCAATGAAATCGGTTAGGTAGATATCGGAGTATACGCCGCTCGCCAGCAGCGCACGCAGTTCGGCTTCGTTGCTTGCATTCGGCCCATCCGCCAAGGCGGCTGACGGTATGAAGCATACAAATAAGGCTGCTGCAAATATCAGTGCCAAGATACGATGCACATATATTGTATGTTCCATAATTCGATCCGTCCTTTGAATAAGGAAATGAATCACATACATTTATTCTATCAGCAACCCCCTATGATAGCAATGAGAATTGCCGAGAACGGCTGTGGCGGTTCAGTTCGGCAAGCAATGCTTCTGACAAGCCAGAAGCCCATTCCGCACGCTCGCCCTACCGGGCGGCTCCCCTCCATTTTGCTTGCTCCACCCCACAGAATCTTGCGATTTCGCGAGGACCCCGGTGTTGGGCGGCGCCCAATCCCGCCGAAAAGCAGCGCTCCACGCCCGCTTTTCCTAAGCCGCGTTGCGTCTGCTTCGTCCTCGCGAACTACATATCGTTCGCTTCCGGGCGAGCCCGAAAGCTCACTCATTCCGTCGCTCGTCCTCTTCCCACGAAGCCTTACGGCTTCGCGGGAGCCCTCCGGCGTGCTGGGTTCCAGGGAGGCCGTCATAGCTGGGGACTCCGGGTTTCCTTTGCCTGCTCCGTGTCCCGGTAGCCGAGCAAGCGATCCACGTTGGACTTCGCCGTGAGAAAATCCTTCATGTCCTTCCGAACGGCGTTGTACTCCTCGTAGAGCGTTTTTTTCTGAGCCAAAAGCGCGAAATACTCCTGCCGGAGCCCCTTAATGGACGGAATTCTTTCGAGGTCCAGGCTGTCGAACGCCTTTTTTGCCTCCTTATGCAGGGCAATCTCCCGTTCATGCTCCGCGAGAAAACGCTTGCTATATCCGTCCTGCCGGTAGGCGGCGTACACATCTCGCGTTTTCCCATAGTTGCCGATGTGCTTTTGCAAGACTGCGATCTCATCCATCCGACCCTCTATGGCCTTGATCTTCCCGCCGAGCTCATTGCTCAAGCTGACCGTACTCCGTCAGGTTGTTCTCCTGCAACAGAATGAGCGTCTGCGTCGCCTGCTTGAGGTTGAACACCTTGACCCATCGCTCGTAGCCGGGGGAGTTTTCCCCCTTGATGCTGTTCTGCACATCGATGAGCAGACCGGCTTCTTCTGCTCCGGGGATGGGAGCGAGATACGGCCGCCGCGCCGGTTCGCCGTATACCCAGCCACCCCCATGCCTTTGAGGAATTCATCGAAGCTGGCGGGCCTGCCTTCCAGCACGGCGTCGATGGCCTGCTTGATCTTCCCCGGTGGGGCGCAGGCCGGTTGTCCCCCGAGCATGCCGCGTAGCGCTTGCCGCGCACGCCGGGATTCTCCACGATGGACAGGCCGTTCTCCCCGCAAAGGATGTCGCTGATGCGCCGCACCGCCCGGGCCGAACCACAAAAGTTACGGAACTTCCGGTCGCACTCAAGGCTGGTGGAGTTGAAGTAAATATGCGAATGGAAGTGATCCTTATCCTCGAGGGTGCAAATGAGGAAGGCGTGCTTGCCCTTCATGAACCGCATCGCCAACTCGTAGCTGATCCGGTTGGCTTCCTCCGGGCTGATCTCACCCGGCCGGAAGGATTGCCGAATCTGGTAGAGCAGCAGGTCGTCCTCGCGGCGCCGGCTCCGGCCCGTGATGCCGGCGTACTCCTGCTTGGCAAGCACGAACTCCATCGCCGCCGTGCGCGGATCGCACCCATATGAAGAAACGAGATCGCCGTCCCGCGTCTTATTGGGATTCCTGCCGTAGTCCAGCGCGTCCTTGATTGAGGCTAATATGGACTTGCCATCGCTCACATGCCGGGGCATCAAGCGGGTCGCCGCCAATCTCAAACCTCCCTCCAAACGGAAAAAGGGCGACAGAACAGGCCTGCCGCACCCTTTTGCTGTGTCCTTTGTTAGATCGGCCGTATCGCCAGATTCAAGCCGTCTAGCTTGTCGATGAGCCATTCCGCAAACCTCGGCAGCGCGAACGGACTGATGAGAAATGCGAGGATTCCGGCCGACAGCGCGCTTTGGGGCTGCTTGAGCAGGATGGGCGCAAGGACGGCGATCACAAACGCCACGAAGGGTAGGATGGAGAGCGGCGCACCGGAAAAGCGGACGACGAACCGGCAGACCGCGACGATAACGAAAAGCGCCAGCGTGACCGGGAACAACAATACTTTTAGGATGATCTTCATAGCGGCCTCCTTCACTTTCCGGGGTCCGGCTTGTCCTCCGGCTTTTTCGGTTCCAACATCCTGATCTCCGGGTCGGATGCGGAGGAATACATTTCTTCGGTGGCCTGCTGGGCTTTCATCAGAATATCAAACGGCTTGCACCTGCGCTCGGATGGCGTCGGTTTGGGCATTGAATAGCTTGCGATACATCGCTGCATAGTCGGGCATCATCATTCTCCTTTCCATTTGTCGGGGTAGCTTCCGACAAATTGTAGCGCGCCTTGGACGAAAAGGGAGCGCCTCAAAATCATGATTTGATAGATTTGTGCAAGATGCAGGCGCGCCGGATTTTGCTCTGCGGAATAACGTTCTTGAGCGCCCTTGTTTTGCAAGCTATACTATGAACATGACTGTTACGATCCGCGGTCAATCATACTATCAGGGCAAAAGCCGCACGCGATTGAGCAAGGGAGAAGGTTCATAATGGGCAGAAGTCACTATCTCGATAATTTAAGGTTCATAACCGTGCTGCTGCTCTTTCCGTATCATACGTTTATGATCTACAACAATTGGGGCGAGAGCTGGTACATTCACGGAGCGAGCATCGGCACAACATCTTATTTTCTCGACATTAGCTGGGGCTGGATGATGCCCCTGCTGTTCGCAATAGCGGGGATCAGTACGGCTTATGCGCTGAAACGGCGAAGCATCGCGGAGTACGCGAAAGAGAGGGTCCATAAGCTGCTGATTCCATTTGTCTTTGGGGCGTTGGTGTTGATCCCCATACAATCCTATATCGCGGGGCTCTATTTCAACGGAAGCGCCAACTATTTCGATTTCTTCATGAAATTTACGGATTTAACCGGCTATGATGGCGCATTTACGCCGGGGCAGCTTTGGTATATCCTATACCTCTTCGTGATTTCTCTAGTATGCCTCCCGCTGATCGTGCTTTACCAAGCCTGCGCAAAGAAACCATTTGCAGGGAAGATTCCGCTGGCTGCGCTGATCCCGCTGGGCATCATCCCTCTATTGACGCATCCGGTCGGCAACATCGGCGGGAAAAGCCTTGGCGAGTATGCTGCATATTTTTTGCTGGGCTATTTCATTCTGTCCTACGAGGACGTTCAGGCAAAATTGGATCGATACCGTTTCTTGCTTCTTGGCATGATGATCATCGGCATGGTTGAAACACTCATAACGCGCCACATATTTCAGGAGTTCTTCTCATGGATTAACATATTGGCACTTTTAGGTCTGGCGAGGCATTATTTGAATTCTGGTAACAAATTGACCTCATATCTTTCCAAATCATCCTTCGGCGTGTACCTGTTCCATCAATCGTGGATTGTGGTCGTAGCCTACTTTGTGTTGCAGGTCACAGATATTTCGGCCATGCAAATGCTGATCATTATGCCCGCCAGCATCTTACTGACTTTTTTGACCTACGAAAGCTGTAGAAAAGTGAATGTTTTGCGATGGATGTTTGGATTGAAAAAATGAAGGAGCCTATCACTCCACCCGAATCGCCGTGAGCGCCTTTAGGATGCCATTCGCAGATTCCGTAACTCATCATACTGCGCCCGCAGATCGAGAATGTCCGCCTCGTAGATGCCCCGGGTCTCGTTGGCGCGTTGGCGAGCTGTAAGCTAAGCACCCCGCGCCTTACGCGATTGCCCGCGTAGGTTTCGGTGTGCTCGCCTCCGAACCGGACATACAGCTCTCACCGTATCCGGCTCTCCACCTGTTGTCTTAGCGTTCCTTTATGCAAGCTGATGTGACAGTCATGGCAGAGCGCCATAGTTTTGCGGCGGCGGCCCTGCATGACACGTTCCCATTGATTTTTCCCTGAGAGGTCTTTCAGTTTCCGAACATGGTGTACTTCAATCGGTACACCTTCGGCTCCACACCACTCACACCGTTGAGCCCGTAGTCGTTCCGCCAGGGGATTCCTTGTCCAGAATATCCCTTTGCTGGGCGTATGATCTATGGCCGGGGCAGTGGTGGGTGGTTGCCGTGCAAACCCTTCTTCGTAGAACATGCGGGTTCTTTTTTGCCCGGATGCAGCGGTGAATGTCACCCCGAAACCCTTACCAACCCGGTATTTCGCCAGAATCTTTTTCTTTTTCGTGCGGTATTTGGTGGCAAAGGTTTTGTACATGCTGTACTCCATGATGTATTTGAAATGATGGAGCCAGCCGCTGTTATTGGCAAGCGAATAGAAGTTGCGAATTCCTCGGATTTCGCCGTTGTACCTGTCCAGAATCTCCAGGTCATGATGATCTTTGAGAAAATCACGGGACTTGGGCTTCCAGCTTTCCTTACCGCTATGCACCTTGATTTCCATGGCGCAATAATCCAGCAGTTTCGCGCGGATGAGGTCCTTGGGGACTTCCAGCACGATTTTGTTGCCAAACTGCCGCTGTATCCTGCCCTTTTTCCCCTTGTGTGGCTGATTCGATTTCCGAACATAGACATCGTAACCTAAGAATCTGGCTGGTTGGTTCCCATGGGTAACCAGCGTCTTTTCCATGGATAGCTCCAGGTGTAGTTCGCTTTGCAGATATTGAGCGATGGTCTCTTTGAGTTGTATGGCATCCGCCTTGCTTCCGATCACGCCCAACAGAAAATCATCGGCGTATCGAACGTATTGCAATCGCTTAAAACCTGTGTCCATGGCATCCGATGCTGGTGTGCGAAGTTGTGCTTTTTGCACCTCACGGATTTCACTGATGATTTGTTGACGCTCCTCTGGGTCAGTTCGCCTGTCCAGTTTGCGCTGCAGGTTGTCCTTTTGTTGGGCGACCCGTGCGTACTCCGTCGACCGCTTGCGTTTGATGCCTGCGTCAAAGTCCCATTTCAACAGGTCAATATATTGGTCGAACTGATCCAAGTATATATTGGCCAGAATGGGGCTGATGATGCCGCCTTGCGGCGTTCCACTATATGTATTGTGGAATGTCCAGTCTTCAAGGTATCCCGCTTTCAGAAATTTGCGGATTAACCGTAGAAAACGTTCGTCGTCAATCCGTTTGCGCAGGATGGCGATCATGACTTCATGGTCGATATGGTCAAAAAAACCGCGGATATCGCCTTCAATAAACCACTTACAGCCGGTATAACGCTTCTGAACCATACTAAGCGCCGTGTGACAGCTTCTATTGGGTCTGAATCCGTGAGAGGTGTCAGCGAAGTTGCGCTCATACATGCTTTCCAGCAGCATGCGCACCACTTCCTGCACGAGTTTGTCTTGTACCGAGGGAATCCCGAGAGGTCGCTGCTTGCCGTTTTTCTTGGGGATGTACACCCGTCTGCAGGGGATAGGTTTATACTCCTCCGTTTTCAGGGATTGGATGAGCCCGTCAATCTTTTCAAGGCTCATGCCGTCAATGGTTTGACCGTCAGCACCTTTTGTCATATTGCCCTCTTTGGCGTAGATTTTTTGATACGCCCGCAGAAAGAAATCCTGATTATAGAGGTTGCGATATAACTTCTGATACCGATAGCCATCGTCATCTGCGTGCATGGTTAGGCTATTCAATACATTGTCGGGATTTCTCATGGTGTCTCACACACCTTCCGTTCTCAATATTGAAGCAACAGGCTGCCTCCCTTCGCCATGTGGATGGCTTTCCCATCCTCAGACTACTATGGAGGCTCCGTTGCCATGCCGGATATTCAGGGCCCCTGCCCATAGCCATTTCTGGCGTTCCAGTTTAGGCAATCCTCGTTTAGTACGATTGCAACTGGCACGTCTGGTTTCGGATGTGGGTTCCGTCCGTTCCCTTTACATAAGGTTGGCCGCAAGCAACTCTTACCCGATTTACTCAACCAATGCATACGGGCGCTTACGGTACGACGTCTGTAGCTGTTTTCCGCCGCAGGCACAACAATTCCCCTTTGGACTCCCATTCAAGCAGTATGGCTTTCATCCTCATACAGACTTCATGTCTCACCATTCAGTCGTGACCTAACAGCTGGTCAACTTATGGCTTTTCACACATGCTATTTTCCCCTTTGGGTTTCCCCGTCAGGTTAGTGGATGACACCGAGCCTTAGAGTTTGGCTCCCCGGCTGCCACGCCGGTTTTGCAATCGCCCTTACGAGCGCACGGTTCATATTGTTGGACACGATGCGGAGCAGCCGGACGAGCTCCCGCACATCGGACAGATCCAGCTTTATCACGAAGCCGTCAATCGCCATCTTGCGAAGATAGGCTTCCTTGTTGCGGATGCCGGCCTGCCCCATCTTCCGGACGATCAGGACCTGCTCATGCTCCGATGCGCGGAAATAGACCGGGATGGGACGGGAACGCTTCGGCGCGTTCATCGGTCCAAGCCGGGCCTTGTCGGTATCTGTGCGTACCGAGCGGCTATGAGCACATCCGTGACACCAGGTTTGGCGACATAGGCGCCAAAATCGTTGTGAAACCACGTCAGGCGGTTGCGCTCGGCCAGATGATAGCTTTTTTCATATAAAACAGGAGGCGAAGGCGTTTATGCCTTTGCCGTTAAAATGGCATAAAAAAGCCTGCATTTACGGCTTTTCAGAGGGACAAATCGCAACCCGGCACCTTGCGTTTCCGCTTCCTTGCCATTCGCACACGGCTTTTAATGCGGTTCGCGGAGGCGGCGCAGGCATCGGAGCAATAGGCTTGTTTGCCCGCTTGCGGGAAGGGTTCGCCGCATATGACGCAAATCCGCATGGGTGCGCGGGCGCCCGTGTCCGTCAACGCCACCTCCAATGTGGGATTCAACGGCAGGACGGCATCGCGAAAATACTTGCAGTACACGCCGGTCCAGTATTTGTCCAACATGTAGCAGGAGCAATCCAGCGGCAGGCAGCCGTATTCCAACGCATATTGTCAAGGTGTTTTATATCCGTTGGACAATAAAATCCACCCGCTTAAGCGGGAGAGGCATAAGGAAAGACTAAAAAATCATCTTATGCCAAGTGAACGGAAAGAAAAGACACCTTCTCAAATTTGGGAAGGCGTCTTTCATAGGTTGGCCTTTTTTACACTACTTCGTTCTGAAGCGCGTCCACCATATTTTCCCTGCGCTGCTTGTTTGACGCGACGTGGATGGTGCAGAAAACCAGAGCAATCACAGCAATAATACTGATGATGGTGCTCTGCACCGGCCAGATGTACTCAAAACTCATAGCTAAATCCAATGCGTTGTACATAAGCCGGCTGGCCAACAGGCCGAGCGGAATGCCGATAATGAGCGATTTAACACCATAAATCAAGCTCTCATACAACAGCGATTTACCGAGCTTATCCTGCGTCATCCCCAGTGAGCGCAACATGGCAAACTCACGGCGGCGCAAGGCGATGCCTGTGGAAATGGTCGTGACAAGGTTAGTGACGCCAATCAGCGTGAGCAGAGCGATGAAGCCATTCACAAAGATCATGATGAGCAGCCCCATATTGCGGGTGTCGGCAGCCTGTTCTTCAAAATTCGAGAGAAAATATGTGTTATCTCCCAGGCGCGGCGCTAAAAATTCGTCCGCTTGCTGTTCAAATGCGTTTGCGTCGGAGGCCATCACGGCAATATTCAGCCAGTCGGTCATATTACTTGGTTGCATGGAAGCCCTGACCGACTCGGATACGATGAGGTTCATGTTGTCGCTGTAAAATTGCGGCAGAATATCCTTGGGGATTTCTTCTGTGATTCCCACGATGGTCAGCGGAGTAGAAGCCCCGCCCGTTTCGACGGCAATACGCTCGCCGGTGCTAAACCGGAATGGGGTGAAGTTATAACGTCGCCCCTGTTGAATGTGAGTGCCGGTCGTGTTCACAAGGATGGCCTTGGGATTATCTACGCTTTCAAGCTCTGCCGGATTGAGCCGTATGCTTTCGCACAATGCCGCAAATGCCGCATCCGAAAGACTGTAAAGCCTGACCTGTTTGTTTCCCACGCCGAATACCTGTGTGGCGGTTTCGGTAAAAGCGCTGTCCGGTAGGTTTGCCGTGCCCTGTGTAATGCGGCAGAGCATGGTCTCTGCGCCGTCCCACGAGGCGATTTCAGATGCCAGCTCGTCTTGCAGCTTTTTATCCTCGCCATGCAGCTGAATGAGAACATTGGAGCCGTAATCTTCATACACCATTCCGGCAGCCTGGAAAAACAGCTGTCCGAAGCTGGATACGCCGATAAACAGCACAATGCTCACCACGAGGGAAATCACCGTCGCGCGGTAACGCCCCCGGCTTCGCTTCATGGTTTTAGCGGCAAGTATTCCCTCAAATCCAAACAGCTTTGAAAATGGGGAAACGCGCACATCCTTTGGGCGCACCCGGATGACCGCCGTCTGTCGAATTGCGTCAATGGGGCTTTGACGGGACGCTCTGCGTGCGGGCAGCCACGCCGCAAAGAAGATCACAATCATGGCGGCGGCAAAGGCTGCAAGCAGCATCCAGCCGGATACCACAACTCGAAAGAGCACAAGTAGCGTGGCAGAATCCATGCGGCCAAGGATTGCATTGGCGATGGAAAGCGCCACCCATTCGGTGAACAAGCCGATGAAGAAGCCCAGCGGAACGGCAAAGATCGCGAGGATGGCGCCTTCAAACAGCACACTGCTGCGAATCTGCTTTGCTGTCGCTCCGACGCTCTTCAAAAGCCCGAACTGTCGCGAGCGTTCGGCGGCAGATATGGCAAAGGCATTGGAAATCACCAGCACGGACGCAACGCCCACCAATGTGAGAAGCACGGCTGCCATCGTATAGAGGGCGTCATAATAGTTACCGGGCACAATGCCTTTGGCAATGAGCAGGTTTTTGTTGTACTTCACCTGCTCTTGGTTCATGCCGTACTTCTGGCACACGGCTTCTGACTGGTCAAAAATACTTTGGTTGAGTTTCTTCATCTGTAGCCGTACGGTCAATCCATTTTCCGTTTCGATAATTTCATGCTCCGAGAACACCCGCTCGGCGGCGACAGCTTCAGCGGTTTGCGCATCAAGCTGCTCATACTGTACATTCCAAAGACCATCCCGATCTACTGCATCACGGTAAAGCAAATCCTGAAAGCTGACGATAAACCCGGAAATGGCCGTAACCATGGCAATGGAGAGCGCTATACCAATAATGGTAATGGTAGTGCGCTTTTTGTTGAGGCGCAGGTGCCGCGCCGAAAGCTTCATGAGGAGATTCATCGCCGGATCACCTCATCCTTCACAATGCGCCCGTCCTCAATGGCAAGAATGCGGTCGGCCTGTAACGCCAAGCTCTCGTCGTGGGTGATGAGCAGCACGGTTTGGTTATATTTTTTGTTGGAGAGTCTCAGCAGCTCCATGATCTCCGCACCGTTTTTGGAATCCAAATTACCGGTGGGTTCATCCGCTAACAAAATGGCGGGACGGGCAATCAACGCGCGCCCGATGGACACACGCTGCTGCTGTCCGCCAGAAAGCTGGTTGGGCAAATGACGCAAACGATTTTCCAGCCCCAGCGTTGCAATGATGTCTTTAAGCTGCGCTTTGTCCGGGCTGCGACCATCAAGCAACAGCGGCAACGTGATATTTTCTTCCACATTCAGCACGGGAATAAGATTGTAAAACTGATAGATGAGCCCGATGTTGCGCCTGCGAAAAATAGCTAATGCGTTTTCGCCCAGATTGTAAATATCGCTTCCCTCAATCTGCACCTTGCCGGAGGTAGGCGCATCAACACCGCCGACGAGGTGCAGCAACGTAGACTTTCCTGAACCGGAGGAGCCGACAATAGACACAAACTGCCCCGCCTCCACCGAAAAACTGACGTCATCAAGCGCCGTCACGGCGGTGTCACCGGAGCCGTATACCTTGGACAGATTTTGAACATGTAAAATTGGCATAAGTATTTCCCCTTTCTGTCCATCAGTATACAGAACCAACATGACGCGTCGGTGACTGGAATGGTGACGGTTTTGTCACAATGCGTCAGTACGCAACTTTATAGAATTTGATGATAAACCTTGTATCATTATCAGACTCACTTTTCGCCTCTATCGTGCCTCCGTGCCGCTGAATAATACTCTTTGTAAGTGCCAATCCAATTCCGATGCTGTCGGGCGTGGAGTTTTTCCCGCGAAAGAATCGGTCAAATAAATAGGGCAATTCATCAGCAGGTATGCCGGGGCCGCTGTTGCTGATTTCAAGCAACGTATTAATTGGGTTTGCAGCACACTTTATCGTAATCTGTCCACCCTTCGGCGTATGTTCTACAGCATTTTTCAGAAGATTTCCTATGGCTTCCAACAGCCAGTCCATGTCGCCGGTGATAGAGATATCCTCGATATCTTCCTCCAGAATTAAGTCTTTAAGCTCGATCGGGACGCGCAAAGCCTCTGTTACTCGGCGGATAAGCGCTTCAATCAGAACGGGCTCTCGTTTTAGTTCCACAGCCTGCGCATCCAGCCTTGAGAGCTTTAAAAGAGACATGATGAGCCAGCGGATACGCTCGCAGCTTGTGCGAATGTTTCCAATAAACTCCAAGCGTTTTTCCTCCGCCGGATTAGCAGACGCCAGTAGCTCCGTCATCATGGAAACGGATGTCAGCGGTGTTTTAAGCTGATGAGAAATGTCGGCCATCATGTCAGCAAGATACTGCTTGTCCTTTTGCAGAGCTTCTGCTTGATGGGAAAGTGTGCGCGTCACCTTATACAGTTCATCGCGCAAAATGCTCAATTCTCCCTCGGAGTATTGCCGTAAATCCACGGAGTAATCTCCTGTGGCAATTTTAGGAAGCGCGTCGGACAATGTGGCAATCTCATCATATCGCCGTTTGGTGAAAAAAAGGGAAAGAAAAACGACGGAGGCGAATAAAATTGCAGCCACAACTCCGGCAATCATGTCAATCAAAAAGCAAGCGCTAAGGCCAACCAATCCCAGCGCCGCCACTACGATAATATATTTGCGAATCTCGCGGTTGCGCCACAAATTAACCAAGTTGATACCCCATTCCCCGGACGGTCTTGATGATGTGCGGGTTCTGGCTGTCGTCCCCTAGCTTTTCCCGCAGTCGCCCCACATACACGGTGAGTGTATTGTCGTTGACAAAGCTGCCTGCCGCATCCCAGATTCCCTCAAGTAGTTGCGTGCGGTTAAGCACCTGCCCTTTATGGTTCACAAATGTTAGCAGCAGCCGATACTCAACCGCCGTCAGCTCTATTTCCATTCCGGCCCGCATAACTCTGGCCTGCCCCGGAAAAATTTGAATGTCATCTGCAATCTGTATCGTGCCGGATTCCGACAAGCCCCCTTGTCTGCGCAGTGCAGCCCGGATACGCGCCAACAGCTCCTGGAGGCGAAAAGGCTTTGTTACATAGTCGTCTGCACCCATTTCCAGCCCCCGGACAGCATTGGCTTCGTCATCCACCGCCGTCAAAAAGATAACCGCAACTCCGCGTTCCCGCAATCTTTCGCACAGCTCATAGCCGGTGCCGTCTGGCAGGCAAAGATCAAGGAGCCCCAACGAAAAATCACACGTGTCAACTTTATTCAAAGCCTCTTTTATATTGGCGCAACTCACAACATCATAGCCTTCACCGGTAAGCGCGTAAACTAGCCCGGAGGCAATCATGGCGTCATCTTCAACCAAAAGAATAGCGGTCATAAGCCATCACTCCTTCATACAATATTCTTCCCGTATTTATCAGCTTTTTATAAACGCTTTGATTGTTTTGAAAGTTAATATCTAATAATAGCATACCATGAAATTCATTTCTACTTGTCAGTGTTTTCAACTTCGATTTTCATTGTTACGGCCAATGACATAGCAAAATACTGACTGTCGAGGGCTGGTAGGCGGAGATTTGCCCTTGACAATGTGGATGGGCCCAGAGGACGATTACAACTCCATATCCTGCGTCCGCTTCGGCTGTTCCCGCCTTGCCTCCACCCGCATAATATCATAGACATTGCGCCGGATAATCTCAACCTCGCGGACTTCCTCTTTCAGAAAAACATACTCCTGATTGAGCCGTTTCCTCTTGGCGGTCGGCGTGTCGCGCTCCGCTTTCCACGCCTTAATCGGAAGGCTGGTATGCCTGTTCATCATGCCTTTAAGATAGCGGTTGACGGCTTCATACAGCGTGATTTCCGTATGGTGGGCGTCAGCATATCTCTCTTTCCATTTCGGCTTTTCTCCTGCTGGTAGTGCTTGTAAATGGTCTTGTGGCGAGAAAAATATCGGCTTGCTATATGTGCTCATCCAAAGTGTCAATCTGCCGTTCAGCCGCTTTCAGCTTGACCCGAATATCGTCCTGTTTGCCGAACATGGCCTTGACCTTATCCTCTAATCCCGCCATGTCCATAATTTTGTTGGCGGTGAGGAAATTCAACGTTTTCAAAGCGGATTGCAGATTGATAATGGTCTGATCATTGCCCTGCTACTCCCGGCGCGTTAAAATATTCGAGATAACATCTGCAAAGGTAGGCGGCGCGGTGTTCTCGGCTTCTTCTTTCAGCCAGTCTTGCAGTTTGGAAATCCTCGCCCGAAGCTGGCGGAGTTGATTATTTGTGACAGCGATTTCACGGTTCATATTGCCGCGCTCGGTACGGATGCCACGCTTTTCCATCTGAAAAGCTGCAACGTCTAAATGGACGGTAGGGATTTGGTCGATTTCGAGATATTCGTACAGGGTTTCCATCCGGTATGGCCGGCGCGCCGGGAAGAACCAGCGTGCGCGGACAACGTTGCGGAGTATCTTTTCGGCGGTTTGTTCATCCCGCTCGAACATGGCGAGAAAGAAGAACGGGAGCATGAGCCCGATCATGAGGAACACAGCCGCCGAGTTGCCGATGGCGGTCCGGGTGAACAAATACGTCGGCACGCCTACGGCGGCGGCCAGCGCGAAGCATATGAGCTGCCTCTTGGTCAGGTTGAAAGCTATCTTGGTTTTAACCTTCGAGAGGTCTTTCGGCACGGATACAAAGGGCATTCGGATATTCACCTCCATAGAGAAAGCGCCCTGTTCATAAGAACAAGACGCCTATGCCGCTTGATCGCGATTCTTAGAATGTTATGGTCTGGGCATCGTTCATGCAGATGGTCACATGCGCCTGCGAAAAGCGCACTTCATACACTTCCATCATGTCGCCGCCGTCCTTGATCGTATCCGTGCCTCCGGGGAACTTCTTTGCGATGATTTCGATTACCTCGTCAATCGTAGCATCCGATTTCTGCACCTCGCCGAATATGCGCACCTGCGCGTCCGCTTCCGGCCCTTGCGAAAGCGGCATGCAGGCAACGCGGGCATTTTGAGCGAACTCACGGATTTTTTGATTGCCCTTGAAGGTTGTAAAAAACAGACGGCCCTCCTTTTCGGGCGTGTAGGCGAACGTAACGGTGCGCACATTGGGCTGATTGCTCACGCTGGTGGCCA